>NZ_VZRA01000002.1:365708-606669 GCF_008802355.1 Oryzomonas sagensis
GCCGCGTTGTGCGCCGTTACCGAAGTGCCCCCCGAGGCGTCCTCCACGGCATAGACCTCGAACCCGGCCCTCATGGCCTCCAGGGCCGGGAAGGTCAGGCAGACCTCGGTCCAGAGGGCGGCCATGACCAGCTTGCTTCTCCCGGTCGCCTTCACCGCGGCGACGAACTCCTCGCTTTCCCACGAGTTCATGGAACTGCGCTCGATCGGTTCCTGGCCGGGAAAGATGTCCAGGAGTTGGGGCCACATATTGCCCGAGAAGCTCTTCGTCTCAACGGTGGTGAGGATGACGGGGACCTTGAAGATCTGGGCCGCTTTGGCCAGCAGCAGGACATTGTTGAAAAGGGTCTGGCGGTCGATGTTGGCAACCCCGAAAGTCATCTGGGGCTGAAAGTCGATGAAGATGACGGCGCTGTTGGCCGGGTTGAGTAGTTCTGTTTTCATGGGAATCCCTCCCCCCCCCCATATAGGACTATTTTTATCCTTAATGTCAGTTTAAGTCCTTTCAAAAAAAAGTTGCAACAGTAAAATGCGGCCGGGAGAGGGGAGCGGTCCAAGCCCTCTCTTCCCTCCGCGCCCAATAAGAAAGGCCGGGCAGCACGAAAGGGTATCTCCTTCGGCGGCCCGGCCATGTCCGGCGGGACGTTCCTCACTCCGTTTCAAGGGAGTAGGGGCGCAGCGCTTGCGTCCTGTCGTGCAACGCCCCGTAATGGGCGAACACCGGTTTAATCCACGTCGTACACCCACACGTCCATATGGGAAGCATGGATGCGGTCCCTGATGATGGCGCCGGTCCCGTCGTTGATGATCAGCGAGGAGACGGAGCAGGAAGCCGGTGCAGGAGAGCCGCTCGTCGCCGTGTCCACGCATTTTTTCAAGGCTGCGAACTCCTGGTTGGCATTGTGGAGACATGCCGCGTGTTTCAAAAGGCACTCGGTGGGGAAGGTAAGGTGCAACGCCATCTTCCTGCCGTTGACAAAGCCGATGGCGATAATCCTGAGTTGGGTTGCATCCTGTTTTGTGGTGACGGAGACCTGTCTGTTGGCGGGGGTATAGCTGTGATTGCCGGATTTATACGCCTCAAGGGCGGTCCGGGATTCCAGGTAGAGATCGCCGAGGCCTGTCGGCTTTTCGGTACAGCCGGACAGCGCCATGAAGATCACTGCCCAAAGGAACATCCGATCTGCTGCGGCACTGCGCATCTCCGGCCACCTCCTTAGAAAGCTGGCGTAGGCATAACCCGGAACGCCTCACGGATCTCCTCCATCCGGCGACGGTTTTTCCCCAGGTCGGAATACCCGAGCCGCGAGGCGGAGCGTACCTGGATGCTGCTCCGTTCCCGGTCCAGCAGAAATTCGGCATCATCCGTAAAGAGGGTTGTCCGTAGCTCGGCCCGCAGATACCCGGGGCGTTCTTCGATGATGGTCGCATCGGCCCGTCGGGAGAGAAGCTGTTTCAGGCGGGCAAAGGCGGCCTCCGGTTCGCCCGTGAACGACAGGGGCGCAATCCGGTGCCGCTCGTCGCCAGACTGGCTCAGCACACAGTTGGGCGAGGGGGGGCAGGCGGTCAGCCGGCCGTCCCGCACCCCCAGGTTGGTGGGGCGTTCGCCGGTGCACGCGGCCAAAAGGCCTGACAGTATGCCCATGATGATGTCCGCTCGCAAAATATGGCCCATACGCCCCTTCGCTGTCCGGACCGCGCATGGCGGCTTGTTCCTTGGCGGACCACCGATTTTTCAGTATACGCGCATAAAAATAATTTCAACAGACTGTTTTTATCCGCCCGGGCCGGTTATACTTCAGTCAGGTAGAAGGAAGTACAAACCAGGTGTAAGGAGGCGTGATTTTCTATGGATGACACGCCACCGGGCCGGTATGACACATAGGATGTGAAACAGTTCCGGGCGGCCAAAGCCCGGATCATTCCTGACTGGAACCAATACGAGAAAAATGAGCCCACCGAATTGCTTGGTGGGCTCTTCTCGTATATGACCGGGCTAGACCCGGAACATCCTGACCATATCCTGCAACTCCACGGAGAGCCGGGACAGGCTCGAGGACGATTGGGAGATGTCCATGGAACTCTTGGCGCTCATCTCCACCACATCGGAAATCTGCTGAATATTGTTGGATATCTCCCGGGTCGTGGCGGTCTGCTCCTCCGCAGCCGTGGCGATCTGGCTGATCTGCGTGGTCACCTCGTTGATCTTTTCCAGAATCTCCTCCAGCGCCTGACCGGAGCGGGCGGCTTCGTTCGTTCCCTGCTCCACCTCCCGGACCCCCTCCTCCATGGCGGCCACCGCCTGGCGGGTCTCTCCCTGGATATTCTTGATCATCTCGCCGATCTCGCGGGTGGCCCGCGCGGTGCGTTCGGCCAGGGCCCGAACCTCGTCGGCGACCACCGCAAACCCGCGTCCCTGCTCTCCGGCGCGGGCCGCCTCGATGGCCGCGTTCAGGGCCAGCAGGTTGGTCTGGTCGGCAATATCCTCGATGGTGGCCACGATCGCGCCGATCTGGTCGGAACGGGTGCCCAACTGTTCCACCACGGTGGCGGAACTGCGCACCTTGCCGGCGATGCGGCTCATGCCGTCCACCGTGCTCCTGACGATGGCGGCGCCGGCCTGGGCCGTCTTGCTGGCCTGGTTGGAACTCTCCGCCGCCCGGTGGCAGTTGTTGGCGATATCCATGCTGGTGGCCGACATCTCTTCGCTGGCCGTGGCCACGGTGTTGGCCTGGCCGACGACCTGGTGGGAGGCGCTGGCCATCTGATCGGCGTTGCTGCTCAACTGCACCGATGCCGAGGCCACCTCCTGGGAACTCTTGTTGACCTTGTCCATGACCTGGCGCAACTGCTCCACCATCCGGCGCATGGCCTCATAGATTCCGCCACTGCCCTGCTCGAAACAGTAGGTCAGATCGCCGGCCGCCACCTGCTGGGTGATCTCCTCCAGATGGGCCGGTTCGGTGCCGATATGGAGCAGCAGGCGCCTGGTGACGAAGATCGAGATGACGGAGATGAGGATGATCAGGACCAGAGTGACGCCGATGATCAGATAGATTCCCTGTCTGAGGCTTGTCATGCTCTCGTCGGCGGCCTTCTTGACCAGTGCGTCCAGGTCGTCCACGTAGTTGCCGGTGCCGATCACCCAGCCGAAGGGCTTGAATTCCACCGAGTAGCCCCGTTTCGGAGCGGGGGTCGTTTCACCCGCCCGGGGGAACCAGTAGTCGGTGAAGCCGCCACCCGGCTGTCTCCCGTTCCGGATGATCTCCCGGACGAGGTATTTACCCTTGGCGTCCTGGGAATCAATGCGACTCTTGCCTTCGACCGGCTTGCCCAAAATGACGACGTTGATCCCCTCGGTCGTATCGGCCCAGAAATAGCCGTCCTTGCCGTACTTCAGACCGCGCAGCAGGTCGGCGCCCTGTTTCCGGGCCACTTCCGGCGATACGCCCTCCTTCTGGGCGCGGTCGTAGACCGCCTGCAACAGGCTGACGGCCGTCTCCACCTCGTTTCGCGCCTGGACGTCGAAATCGTTGAACAGGGATTTCTTATACATTTCGATGGATCTGTGGTACGAGGCCACGTACTCCTTCAAGGCGATGCAGGTGGTCGCCAATGCCAGCCCGATGCTGCACGCCAGCACCATGAAGAGAATCTTGTTCCCGAACCTTACTCCCTGTTTTCCCGTAGCCATGTCGCCTCCCCCTGTCGTAAGAACAAATTTTAGCTGCGGCACCGGAATCATCGCCACGGCGTTGAAGACGGAGCAAGTATATCAGAAAAATATAAGATATCTCTGGTGGGGGCTACGGAGCTTCAATGCGGTTTCGGCCGTTGCTCTCCGCCGGGCGCGGCGCCTCGCCGGCGCGTTCCGGCAGGGATGCTCCGCAGTTCCGTAATGTCGATGCTGATGGTGACCGGAAGCGCCGTCAAAGCGCATCGATCGGGGGGCACGGGACACGGGTATCGAAAGAGCGTCACGGCGTCAACGGCAAAATAGTGAATTCTGAAATACGAGAAGCGGCTGTTGCCTGTTCCGGGCGGCCGGACATCGGGAAGACGGCCGTGGCGGGGCCTAGCGTCTACGCGCGATGAAGAAGAGGATGAGACCGAAGATCAGTCCGCACAGGATGATGGTATTTGCCAAGGTGTGCATGGGATAAGATTAGCATTAGTCGGGTAACCAATACAAATAAAACCTCCAGGGGGCGTGTTTTTCCCCTCCCGCCGGGGTGCCGGGCTGCCGCCGCGCCGGGATTCTGCGGGGGATTCGGCCCCTCGTGCGTGCCGTTCCCCCACGCATCCGCCCCGGCGCAGGGGGGTCACTCATCCTGTTTGGTGTCGCAGTCGAGCACCATCCCCCGGGCGTCGAAGAAGACGATGATGAAAAAGTGCCCGGGCCCGGTGCCGGGGGCGGCATCCGACGACCTGTGCTTGCTGACGGTCCAGTAGGTCCAGATCTCGGAAGCGGTATACTTGGCCGGCAGCGGCTCGCTCCCGGGCACCTGGCGCAGGGGGACCTGCCGTTCGGCAGACTGGGGCTCGCCCAGAAGGGCCCGTACCTGGGCCTTGTTCGTGGTGCCTTTGCGGATGGCCGCAGCCGCCGCAGGGCCGAGGTGCTTCGTGGGAAAAACGGGGCGGTACATGAAGAGCAGCACAATGGCAATGAGCATTGTGCCGAGCAGAAGTCGTATCAATCCAGGCGCTCCATCATCATGGATTTTCCAACAGGCCGGACGTGTTCCGATCCGTCGCACCATTCCCTCCTTTTCTACCCGATGGACCCCCAACTTTCAATATAAATTCAAGGGAGGCGATTGCATCCGCCCCGCGGGGCCCAAGGCTCTGGAACGCTTTTGCCTGGGGACGGCGGCAAGGCCGGCGGGACTGACTGCCGCGCCGGCGGGCAAATTAATTTGTAACCAACGGCATGGCATCTGCGTTCAATGGATATATACTTTCATTCGGAGTACGGGCAGGCCCCGGCCAAACGGGCTTACCGTTCCGTTGGTTTCCGGTACGCTGTAGATGGACCCCACGTCCATGGAGAGAGACATGAAAACATTTCTGATCACGGTACCTGCGGCGTTCCTCGCCCTGGGGCTCCTGGCAGGCAGCGCGGCGTATGCCGACGGCGACCGGTATGACCCGGCCGACGAGGGGGAGCAGGCGTATGACGCGCCCTTCACGGCTGCGGAACTGGACGACCTGCTCGCCCCCATCGCCCTCTATCCCGACCCGCTGCTTGCCCAAATCCTCCCGGCGGCCACGTTCAGCGACCAGATCGATGCGGCGGCCCGCTACGTCGGGCAGTACGGCCAAACGGCCCGGATCGACGACCAGCCGTGGGACGTGAGCGTCAAGGCGGTGGCCCACTATCCCAGCCTGCTTGCCATGATGGACCAGAAGTTCGACTGGACCATCTCCCTGGGGCAAGCCTATATCAACCAGCAGCAGGATGTGATGGACTCGATCCAGCGGCTGCGCGCCGAGGCGGAGGCCAGGGGCAATCTCGGTTCCACCCCGGAACAGCAGGTGGTGGATTCGGGCGGGGTCATCAGCATCGACCCGGCCGCGCCCGATGTGATCTATGTTCCCCAGTACGACCCCCAGATGGTGTATATGGAGCCGGGGTACGGGTTCTTTACGTTCGGCACCGGATTTATCATCGGCGCCTGGCTGAACCGCGATTGCGACTGGCACGGCCGGCGCATCTACTACCACGGCTGGCAGGGCGGGGGATGGATCGGCCGGTCCCGGCTCCATGTCCGGGGCGGGAACAGCATCTACATCAATAACCGCTACCGGACGATCAGCGTCAACAGGGGGGCGCTGCAACACGATACCACGCGCTATCGCGGGGAGATTCGCCGCACCGTGCAACTCCGTCCCGCTCTCCCGGGCCGCCCGGCACCTTCGGCCAGGGGTGGGCAGGGCGCTCCGGCTGCGGTCGGCACCCGCCCGCCGGCTGCCGCCAACGTGTACCGGGGCCGTGACGTCCAGAGGTCGCAGCCGGCATCCCAAACCGGCTACGGCGGTTACGGCAGCAGCAGGGACGCCGCTACCTACCGTCAGCGCGGCCAGACGAGCAGGGGAGCCATGCAGCCGGTCAACCGGACACCCTCCATGGGCGCACCGGCCCAGAGGGCGGTCTCGCGTCCGGCGCCAGCCTCCCGCCCGGCGCCGTCCGGCGGCGGAGGCGGCGGAGGCGGCGGCCTGCGGCGGCAACGCTAGTAAGGGGTGGTCGGTGTCATTGGTTGCGCAGCCGGGTGACCGGTTGCGCTCAGGAAAGGAACGACGCGTATGATGACGGAGAGGGGAAAAGTCTTGTTTCGCGGCTTGGGGGCGTGGTGCCTGGCCGCCCTGCTGGCGGTGGTGGCTGTGTGGCCGGCGGTCGGTGATGCCGCCCCGCCCGTGCCGCTCCAGCAAAGCTTCGCATCGCCCGAGGCGGCCCGCCAGGCCCTGGTGGATGCCGTTCAGCACAAGGACCACGGGGCGCTGGCCAGGATCTTCGGCCCGGTTGCCGTTGAGCTGGAGCCGGGCGATCCGGTGGAACAGGCCGCTGAGTTCGACCACTTCAGCCGCCACGTGCAGGAGGGGATCGGGTTGGTCCGGGAGGGGGAGACAAGGGCAATCCTGGTCATCGGCGCGAAAAAATGGCCGTTCCCCGTGCCGATCGTCAAGCGCGGCGACACCTGGCTGTTCAACATGGAAGAGGGGCGCGAGGAGATCGTCAACCGGCGCGTCGGCCACAACGAACTGCTGGCCATCAACGTCTGCCGGGCCTATGTGGATGCCCAGCGGGAGTATTACGCCATGGCGGAACCGGATGGCGAGCAGTTGCCCAAATACGCCCAACGCATGATCAGCAGGCCGGGCAGAAAGGACGGGCTCTATTGGCCGACCGCGGCCGGCGAGAAAGAGAGCCCCCTCGGCCCCCTGGTCGCCAAGGCGAAGGAAGAAGGGTACATGCGGAAGCATCCGGCCGGCGACCACGGCCCCCGGCCGTACCACGGCTACTACTTCCGCATTCTCACCCGCCAGGGCAAGAACGCGCCGGGCGGCAGGTTCAGTTATGTCATCAACAACAACATGGTGGCCGGCTACGCCCTGGTCGCCTACCCCGCCAAGTGGGGGGTCTCGGGGGTGATGACGTTCATCGTGAACCAGCGGGGCAGGGTGTACGAGAAGAACCTGGGGCCCAAGACCGCGGAGATTGCGCGCAAGCTGAAGGGGTACAATCCGGACCTGACCTGGAAGCTGGTTGACCAGTAGCCCGGAACTGCGGCATCGCGACGCAACGAGACATGGTGCCGAGTACGGCTGGGAGGAATGGGCCGAGGGTATGGGGACAGGCAGGCAGAAACATTCATGGCATACCGGGCTGCAAACGCGCCTCTACCTCGGCAGCGCCGTTATTCTGCTGGCTGGCTTGGGGATTTCCGCCCTGGTCTATCTGGCCGCGGGAGATGTTTCGGATAGCGCTCAAACCTATGAATTTGAGGAGTCGAAGCAATCCCTGCGCGATTTGGAGGTCTACGGCGGCAAGGCGAATGTCCTTGCCGTGGAATTCATGAAGTGGTTCGGCGGGCTGTGGCAGGGGAAATCTCTCGCCTCTACCCTGGCATGCCTTACCCTTCTCCTCTCCTGCGGGCTTTTCCTTGTCGCGTACCGGTGGCCGTTCGACCAGGAATCCGATGGCCGGGCAGAGGACAAAACAGACGATGCCGGCTGAAGGGCACGGCGGTTCGGAAAGCGCTGCCCCGGTGTCGTAGTCACGCCTCGGCGGTCGAAGCAAGATCGCCGGCGGTATCATGCCACCTTTCCCCGTTGACGCAGAATAGCTACCCCCCTCTCCGGCTGAAACGATTGTGTAAAAAATATGTAAATAATGCTTGACTATTTTAGTATAACGAAATATCTTTTACATAGATGGATGAGGTGGGTATATTGATCCCGCCGCTATGTGACCAACAAAACTGCTGACCAGAACTACTGGAGGCCAAGGTTTCCTTTCCCAAATAGGGAAAGCTAATTTTGGCCTTTTTTATTTCAATTGCGGCACCACCACCCATACTAAAGAGGGAATAACCATGAAGAACGGTACCTTCATTACGATTTGCCTGTGCCTTGTCGGTTTTATGCTCAGCGCCTGCGGCACCAGCGGTTCCAGCGCGTCTCCTAACTCAACCGCGACCCTTGCCGTGCCGGCCTCGCCGCCCGGCATCTCCGCGACAAGCGGCACCAATCAGGCGACCGTCTCGTGGAGTCCGGTCAGCGGTGCGACTTCGTACAATATCTATTGGACGAACGACCCCACCCATGTGATGAAGGACATGGGCGCGACGAAAATCGCCGGAGTAACCAGCCCGTACCGCCATACGAACCTGACGGTCGGCACCACGTATGCCTATGTTGTGACGGCGGTGAACGCTTCCGGCGAGAGCGCCGAGTCGGATGTCGCTGCAACGACGACGACGGCCCTTGACGGCCTTGCCCTCTATGCAACGAATTGTTCCGGGTGCCACAACCCGCTGGCGATATCCGAGAAAAAAGGGCGGACCGCCGCCCAGATCCAGACGGCAATTACCGGCAACAGAGGTGGCATGGGCGCTTTGACGGCCCTCACGTCTGCGCAGCTTCAGGCGATAGCGGATGTCCTCGGCTTTTAACCCGCTACGTGGGAGGGGGCGGCCAAGGAGGGGGCGAGGCGGCCTGCCGCCAATGGCTTGCCCGTTGTAAGAATATTTATACCAAACAGCTGACCAGAAAACTGGAGGCCGATGATCGTGCACAAGCGGTGCGCACGATCATCGGCCTCTTTATGTTTGGGAGATTACATAGTCTACCGCCGGTTCTGCCGGAGGAAACATCACACAGGAGGTTCATATGAAAAGATTTACCTGTTTGTTGCTTGCAGCCATGGCCGTTTTGTCCCTCGGCCTGTCAGGTTGCGGCAGTTCCGCTTCCGGTTCCGCTCCCGGTCAATCAACGGGAAAGACCGTGACAATCAACGGGGCGCTGGAGCCGGGTGCCGCCAAGGCGACCCTGAAGACGGCGGGAGCCGCGACGGCTTCCATCGGCACCGTTACGGCTCTTGATGCCGCCACGGGCGCCGTCATCAGCGTCGCACCGGTCAATGTTATTCCGGACAGCACGGGCACGGGCGGGACCTTCAGCGGGCTCACGATCACCGCTCCGTCGAGCCAAGCGGGCGTCATCCTTCGGGTGGTCCTGAACAACGGCACGATCTATCGCGCGCTTGTCACCAGCGATCTGAGTACGCAAACCGGCCCCTTGTCGGCCACCATCGGCCCCAATTCCGATGCCGTCGTCACCTCGGTGTCGAGTTCCCTCGGCATCAGCGGCGTGCTGGGCGATAGCGGCGTAAAGGTCCCGGCGGGCACGAAGCTTGCCGATGTCGCAGCCGCGGTTACCACGGCGGCAAGTTCCGTCCTGCCCAAGCTGCAAACCGGGTATGTGGTGGATACGGGGGGCTCCAGCCCGGCGGTGCCGGGAATCTCGCTTATCGACAGGGTTTCCCAGACCGTAGTGAAAACCGTGCGCTTCACCAATCAGGCCGGCACCAGGATCGGCCATTTCGCCAACGTGACCGCCGACGGAAGCGAATTGTGGTCATGCAGCGGCCAGGGGGGCGCGACCGGGGTCGTGAATGTGTTCGATACCGCTGCCTTCAGGAATTTCAGTACGCTCAACGACAGCAATAAGGGGAGCTTCATCAAGAAATCGTTTGCCGTCGGTTGCGGTGTGCAAAACGTTCAATCTCCCGACGGCAAGTACATTTTCATCTCCGCCGACCAGTCGCCCAAGGGCATCAACGTGTTCGACGTAAAGAACCACGCCTATCTGGGCAATATCGCCAACGGCAACACCGCGCCCCATGTGGGCGCCGTTTCGGCAGACGGCAAAAAGTACTACACCACCACTGCCGGGTCGTACCACGCGGTTGGCTACGACATCTCCGGCCTGCCCGCCTCGGTGCCGACGGATGCGAACAAGATTCTGGATGTCAACCTGGGCTACGGCAGCCTCCACGCCCTGCGGCTCCACCCCAACGGCAAGTATCTCTTTGTCGGAAACAACACCTGGCCGGTGCCGGCCGGGGTGACAACCCCCACTTCCGGAACCAACGTCATCGATATCGCCACGCAAAAGATCATTGCCACCATACCGGGACGTCCGCACAACTACGCCATTTCCCCGGACGGCAAGTACCTCCTCGTCACCGAGTTGTCCTCGCCCGACTGCGAGGTGTCTCTCCCCGGCGATCCGGGCAACCGGCTGCAGTTCATCGATATCTCGACACTGCTTACCGCCAATCCCGATCCGTCGAAAATAGCGGATATCTATCATTTCAATACCCCCGGCTACGGCGGCAGCCATGCGTCATGGGACCCGACCACGGGAACCCTTTACTACTCGGTGTATGACACCACGAATCAGGGATGGCTGATCCTGCTCAACACCAGCGGCCTGTCGGCGGCCACGCCCAGCGTCGCCCAGATAGGCAGCTTCATAAAGATCGGTTGGGCTCCGCACGGCGTTCTGTTCCCCGGCATAAACGGCGATTAGGGACACCGCTTTCTCAAAATTGACTCATGTTGTCGCCGCCCCTCTGGGGCGGCGACAAAGCCGCTACTCATCCAGTAATGGAGAACGTATGAAAAGCATCCCGAGAATTTTCTGCTTGGTTGGCCTGTGCTGTAGCCTGTTGACTGCCGGCTGCGGAGACGGCGCCACTACCCGGTCCGCCACCGCAAAAACAGCATTGGACTCCCCGGCGGGCGTAACCGCCACTGGTGGAGTCAATATGGTGACACTCGCCTGGAATCCGGTTCCCGGCGCAACCTCCTACAACATCTACTGGTCTGCAAATCCGGGGGTGACCACGGCGACAGGCATAAAAATATCAGGAGTAAGCAGCCCGTATCACCATGATGGGCTGCTTGTCAGCCAAACCTATTTCTATGTTGTGACGGCGGTAAACGGCTCCGGCGAGGAAAGCCCGGCCAGCGAACAGGTTGCAACGGTTTCTGCAACCGGCGGCGCAAATCTGTACACTGCATACTGTGCCGGATGTCACGGCCCGCTTGCGGCCAGCACCATCATGGATGGCACCCCCGACCATATCAAGGCGGCTATTGCGGCCAACACGGGCGGCATGGGCACACTTACCACCCTGACCACGGACCAGATAGATATCATCGCCCAACTGCTGCCGTGTCATTGAGGGAGGTCTAATAATCAATTAATAAATATAATATTTATAGATAAAGTATTTTTATATTGACAACGTGCAAATGCGTTGCTATTTTGACCGTCACATACGCCATGGCCAGTGCGACAACGGCGCCTGTTGAAACGTTCAAGAACACCCATAACCAGCGACCGACCAGAAAAACTGGAGGTTAAGGCAGAGTGAGTCACACTCATGGCCTTAACCTCCTTTTTTTATTGTCGAACAGTACGCCTGGGCGGCGGTCGATCCGGCAAAAAGAAAGAGCGTATCAATGGCGGCTGTCATTCGCACCTGGTTCGCAAGCGTGGCGCAGTGATGCGATCAAATACAGACAACGAAAGGAGCATGACCACCATGAAATCACACCGTTTGCTCACCGCCGCAGGTTTCGCCCTGACCCTTGCACTCTCGGGAGTCCTCGCCGGTTGCGGCAGCAGCACCAGCAGCACTTCCACAAGCTCAACGCCGGCCGCCACCGTGGCCAAGGCCGTGGAGAATTTCACCACCACGGCAGCCCTGGCCGCAGAGCAGCAGAATGTCCTCGTCGTCGATGTCCGGGCCTTCAGCGCCTATAGCACCGGCCATATCCCCGGGGCCATTCGGAACACCGTGTCTCTGAATTCCGCCACGGCCTCGGCGACCGGTTTGCCCGGCACCCTCGGCCTGACCCAGGCCGAATTCGTCGCCCTGGCCGACAAGCTGGGGATTACCCCCTCCACCAAGGTGGTGGCCTACGACACCGACAACAGTTCCTCGGTGGGGCGTTTCGTCTGGACCCTGCTCCGCTACGGGCACAAAAACGTCGCCATCCTTGACGGCGGCTACCAGAAGTGGATCGCGGAAGGGCGTGCCAAGGCGACCAAGGCCAATTCCACGACGCCCACGGCCAACACCATCTCCTATGCCGTGACCAGCACGGCGGATATCGATGTCAGCGCCTCCTATGTCCTGTCCCGCATCAACGTGCCGGGCACGGTCATCTGGGACGCGCGGACCCCGCTGGAGTATATCGGCTATGACCTCCGCACCAACCCGCGGGGGGGACACATCCCCTATGCGGTCAACCTCGACTGGACGAATCTCCAGCAGCAGGGCAGCACCGGGGCCTATGTGCTGAAGAGCAGCACCGATATCCTGGCCCTGCTGGCCCAGTACGGCATCACGCCCGACAAGGAGATAATCGTCCATTGCCAGGCCGGGGTACGCTCCGCCTATGCCTCGGATACCCTTTTGGGGCTCGGCTTCACGAGGGTCAAGAACTATACCGGTTCCTGGGGCGAGTGGAGCGCCGCCAAGGACACGTCGGGAAACTATGTCTATCCCATTTCCACCGGCACCAACCCATAACCGAACCCATCCCGCCGGGGGCTCACGATGTCCCCGGCGCTTGCGGCACATAAGGAGGCAGTACCTTGAAACGCACGGCAATCACGACACTCATGACCACCCTGGTGGCGGCATACGCCGGCACGGCTTTCGCCGGTGCCTGGACCGCCCCGAAGAACGCCTTGTATGAAAAGCTGTCGTACAATTACTACTATGCCCACGAGAACTTCGACCGGTCGGGGAATCGGGGCGGCACGGCCAATAACGGGAAATTCACGGACAACAATATCAGCAACTATTTCGAGTACGGTCTGCGGGACGATCTGACGGTCATCAACTCGCTGACCTACAAGTGGCTGGACAACAAGGACGATACGGTCCATTCCACGGCCAGCAGCCTGGGGGATGTGGACCTGGGGCTGCGCTACAAGCTGCTGGACAGTAATGCCGGCATCGTCTCGACGCAACTGCTCGTCAAGATTCCGGGCGCCTATGACAAGGCAGACCCCCTGCCCCTGGGCAACGGCCAGTTCGATACGGAACTCAGATTGCTCTACGGCCGCTCCCTCTACCCGTTTATCCCCGGTTACGGTAATGTGGAGGTCGGCTACCGCTGGCGCGCGGATGGCCCGTCCGACGAGGTCCGCTACCTGATCGAGTTCGGCGTCGATATCACCAAAAGCATCTTCACCCGGGCCAAGCTCGACGGCATCTACAGCGTGGATAACGGAAAAAGGCAGGACGGCAGCGGCAACCCCACGACCACCAATAATTTCGACCTGGGGAAGCTGGACCTGACTGTGGGCTACAAGGTGACCCCCGCATGGGGGGTGGAGGTGAGCTACCGCCCCGATATCTACGGCCAGAACACGGCCGCCGGGGCGAACTATTCGTTTGCCCTGTACTACAAGACCCCCTGAGGTTGCATCGGCACCCCAAGGAATGTTACAAACCAAGGAAAGGATATGCCGTGACACGGGAAAGAACCTTACCCCCCGAACAGGGGTGCAACAAAAATCGCTCCTGGAAAGCGCCGCTGGTGCTGGCCCTGGTGGCGGCGGCCGTGGCCGGGGTGCACCTGTCTGGTGCCAGCCACTACCTCCAGCAGGAGCGGTTGCAGGCGCTGATCGCCTCCTACGGGATCCTGGCCCCGGCCATATACATCCTGATCTATAGCCTGGCGCCGGTGCTGTTCCTCCCCGGCCTGCCGATCACCGTCATCGGCGGCATCCTCTTCGGCCCGGTGTGGGGTGTGGTCTACGCCATCACCGGGGCCACCCTCGGCGCCTCCCTGGCCTTTCTGGTCGCCCGCTACGGCGCGCGGGACTGGGTGGCCAGACAGCTCACCGGCCCCAAATGGCAGCGGCTGGACAATGAGGTGGCGCAGCATGGCTGGAAGGTGGTGGCCTTCACCCGCCTGATCCCCGCCTTTCCCTTCAACCTGCTGAACTATGCCTTCGGCCTGACCACGGTTCCCTTTACCCACTACGCGGCGGCCTCCTTTGTCTGCATGCTGCCGGCCTGCATCGCCTTCATCGTCTTTTCCAGTTCGCTTTTGGGGCTGGTCAAAGGCGCGGTTTCGGCGACGGCGCTCCTGGGCATCGGCCTGGTGGCGCTGGTGTCGCTCATGCCGGTGGCCTACCGGCGCTTCAAGAGGGGCGGGGGGCAAAAAACGCTGGTTGCCGACTAAAAACGGATTTCGGGAGGTCTCTTTCATGAAAGTGCGCGACAGCGGCATGCCCGACGAGTGTATGTGGTCCGGTTTTTTCGATCCCGATTTCATCCTCCGTGCTTTCGGGCTCGATCAGGGGATAGGGGATGTGGTAGAGTTCGGTTGTGGTTATGGAACCTTCACCCTTGCGGCAGCCCGGCTGGTGGCTGGTACTGTCTACGCCCAGGATATCGAGCAGGAGATGGTGGCTGCCGTGCAGGAAAAAAGCAGGCATGCCCGAATAAAAAACATACGGGCGTCAGTGCGGGATTTCGTTGGCCAGGGCACGGGATTCGCGGACAACTCGATCGATGCGGCGCTCCAGTTCAACATACTGCACCATGAACAGCCGATCGCACTGATGGCGGAGTCGTGGCGCATCCTCAAGCCGGGTGGCGTGCTGGCCGTCATCCACTGGAATCATGACCCGTCCACCCCGCGGGGGCCCGTGTTGGAGATCCGGCCACGCCCCGAAGAATGTATTGCGTGGGGTAAAGCCGCCGGCTTTGGATTCGACGAACGTAACCGTTTTGATTTTCCGCCCTATCATTATGGGCTATTGTTTCAGCGTTGAAAAAGGAATTGACATGATCGCCCCCCCCGACATAGCCCTGATCATCCCGGCCCGGAACGAAGAGCTCGCACTGCCGGGGGTGCTTGGCAGCGTGCCCCTGGGGATCACGCGGGTCGTAGTGGTGGACAACGGCTCCACGGACGGCACGGCCCAGGTCGCCGCCCACTGGGGAGCCCAGGTCGTCGGCGAGCCGGTGCCGGGGTACGGACGGGCCTGCCTGGCCGGGCTGGCCTGCCTGCGGCACAAGCCCCCGGCCATCGTGGCGTTCGTCGACGCCGACGGCAGCGACGACCTGGCGGGCCTGCCGGGCCTGATCGCCCCGGTGGTCGCCGGAGAGCGGGATTTCATGTTGGGGCGGCGGGTGCCGGTGGAACGGGCGGCCCTCAGTTTCCAGCAACGCTTCGGGCACTGGCTGGCCACCGGACTGATCCGGCTCTTCTGGCGGCACCGCTACCGGGACCTGGGGCCCATGCGGGTCATCCGCTGGGGGGACCTGGAGCGCCTGGCCATGGCCGACCGGGCCTTCGGCTGGACGGTGGAGATGCAGGTCCGGGCGATCAAAGCAGGGTTGCGGATCGAAGAAATCGACGTCCCCTATCACCGCCGCAGCGCCGGAACGTCCAAGATCAGCCGGACGATCGGCGGCACGGTCAAGGCCGGGAGCACGATCCTCTGGGTTATCGGCCGCGAAGTGTTCCAGGGGCTACGGCAGAAACAGCGGCGGGAACTACCTTCCGGAACGGCTATTGTTGCCGAGCCGCACTAGACAAAGATAAGGAGCAGAAGTCATGCAGGTTAGCGCACCATCTCTTCGGCCCGCCACGCGGGCCGGCTTGTTTCGGGTTATAGGTGTCTTGTTGGTTATGGCGGCGACAGCCGTCTGCTGCTCCCCGGTTGCCATGGCGGCCGATCTGGGGTTGATCGATGCGGCCGCCCTGAAAGGGAACCATGCAAAATGGGTCGTCCTGGACGCCCGTCCCAAAGCCGACTGGGAAGCGGGCCACATCCCCGGTGCCATCCCCTTCTCCTGGGAGAACTACACCCGCACCGACGCCAAAGGGGTGAAGTACAGCTCGTTTCCGCCCCAGGAGGTGGCCGTGGCGCTGGCCTGGCTGGGGATCGACGAAAAGACGCCGGTGGTGGTGTACGGCGATGCCGACAAGAGCTGGGGCGGGGAGGGGTATGACGTGTGGCTCCTCTCCTGGCTCGGGCACAAAGGCCCCATCCGGCTCTTGAACGGCGGCCTTCAGGCCTGGCGCGGCCAGAACCTGCCCCTGGTCAGGGGGGCGGAAAAGCCCGCCGCCCGAAAGGCCCGCTACCGCGTGAGCCTCAAGCCCCAGTACCAGATCTCCACGGAAGAGGTGCAAAACGGGAAAGGGGCCTACGCGCTGGTGGATGTCCGCTCGACCTTCGAGTGGCTCAAGGGGAGGATACCGGGCGCCGTCCATATCCCGTGGGAGGAATTCTACACCGGCAAGGAGCGCCGCCCGCTGCCGGCGGCGGAGTTGAAGAAACTGCTCGCCAAGCATGGCGTGGATACCTCGAAACCGGTGGTCTACTACTGCCTGGGGGGCATCCGCTCCGGCTATGCCTGGACGGCCCACCAGTTGGCGGGACTGCCCGAGGCCCATAACTACAAGGGAGGCTGGGCCGCCTGGGACAAGCGGTCGGGCCAGTAAGGAAGGGTAGTTATCCATGATGAGCCCCGTACCGTCATCATACCGCGCCGCGTGTGCTCTGGTGCTGCTGTCGCTTTTCCTGTGCGCCGCACCCGCGGTTGTCTGCGCCGGTACGGATCAGGCCCCCGCAAAGGCGACCCAGGGGAGCGGCAAGAAGAAACTGCTCCTCTTCGCCAAGAACCCCGCCACCTGGGCCATCGTCACGGGGGGCGCCACCGGCAGGCTGGTCTATCGCGAGAAGAGCGGCGCTTTCGCCCTGAATGCCGCCGGACTGCGCCCCCGCTCGGCCTACGCCCTGGTCAGATACGCGGACGCTCCCCCGCATGTGGATATCCTGGCCCGGGGGGAGAGCGACCGGCGCGGCAACCTGGAACTCCACGGCGTCTGGCACACCTGGCTGAAGAAATTCTGGGTGGTGCCGGGCGAGGATGCGCTGGGCAAGGCCGGGGAGGCCGGATCGTTGCGGGCCTGGCGGCCGGACAACTATCTGTTCGAGGAAAAACAGCTCGGCATCCCCTGCGATTGCCCCGAGCCGGAGGAACCATAGTGACGGCACTGATCACCATGAAGGGCGCACCGGTATGATCCAGGCATGAGGCCCCTGCTGCACGCACTCATACCGGTCCTGACCGCGGTCCATTTCAGCGCCCTGTTCGGCCTCTGCCTGTACGGCATGCACCGGATCCGGCTGATCCGCTGCCTGTACCGCCCCAAAGGCCCCGGGACGCCGCAGCCGCCCCTGCCTGCCGCCCTCCCCATGGTCACGGTGCAACTGCCGCTGTACAACGAACGCTTTGTGGCGGAACGGTTGCTGGACGCCGCCGCCCGCCTCGACTGGCCCCGGGACCGGTTCCAGATCCAGGTGCTGGACGATTCGGACGACGATACCCGCCAGTTGGTGGACGAGCGGGCCGCCCGGTGGCGCGGGGAGGAGATCGCCATAGACGTGGTGCGCAGAACCGGCCGCGCAGGCTACAAGGCCGGGGCGCTGGCCCATGGCCTGGCGACGGCGCGGGGCGAGTTCATCGCCGTCTTCGATGCCGACTTCATACCGGCCCCCGATTTCCTCCACGCCACCATCCCCTGGTTCGCGGATGGTGGCGTCGGCATGGTCCAGACCCGTTGGGGCTTCTGCAACGCCGACCACTCCTGGTTCACCGGCATCCAGTCCCTCCTGCTCGGCCCCCATTTCAGCATCGAGCACCGGGTGCGCTACCAGGAAGGGCTGTTCTTCAACTTCAACGGCACCGCCGGGGTCTGGCGCAGGAGCGCCATCGCCTCCGCCGGGGGGTGGCAGTCCGATACGGTGACCGAGGACCTGGACCTGAGCTACCGGGCCCAACTGGCGGGGTGGCGCTTCGTCTACCGGGAGGAGTGCCGGGTGCCCTCGGAGCTGCCGGTGACCATGGCGGCGCTGCGCAGCCAGCAGCAGCGCTGGGCCAAGGGGTCCGTCCAGACCGCCCGCAAGATCCTGCCCCGCCTGCTGCGGGCGCGACTTCCCCTGGCCGTCAAGGTCGAGGCGGTGGCCCATCTCATGGCCAATATCTACTGGCTCCTGGGGATGGTCGTCATGCTGACCCTCTACCCGGCGGTCACCTGGCGGGTCGGCATCGGCCTGCACCAGATGCTGCGCATCGACCTGCCGATCTTTTTGGCCACCAGCGGGGCGATCATGGGCTACTTCCTGCTCTACGCCCTCCGCAGCGGGACCGGAAAGCTGCGGCATCTCCTGCTATTGCCCGCCCTCACCATCGGGCTGGCCCCCAGCATCTCGATCTCGGTGCTGCAGGGGCTCTGCCGCTCCGGCGGGACCTTCGAGCGGACGCCGAAGTTCGGCGTCCAGGGACGGGAACGGATGCCGGGGCTGGCCTTCCTCTACCGCCAGAAAAGTATCCCCTACATCGCCATGAACGGCGCACTGTTCATCTACTGCCTGCTGCCGCTTTTCTTCGCCTGGCAGCGGGAAACCTGGTTCGCCGTGCCGCTGTTCCTGCTCTTCCCCTTCGGGTTCGCCCTAGTGATCGCCAAGGACCTGACCGAGGCGCTGCCGTCCCGCCGGACGCTCTGAATCCTGCCGGGCGCTAGCATGCCGCCGCCCGCCGCTTTCCCCCGAACAATCTGCCCGCCAGGTATGCCGTTACCGGCGCCAGAAAGATCGCCGCCGTCACCGGCATGCTCTCCAGCCATTGCCCCTGGATGAAGTAGGGTAGCTGCACCCGATAGGCCAAAAAGACCGCCCAGCAGAGCACCAGGCCGGCCGGGCCGGCGCAAAAGGGGAGGAAGACCGCCAGGCAGAGGGCATACCAGGGTTGCAGGGTAGGGGTGAAAAGCAGGAACGCCATGGCGATGGCATAGGACGCCCCCAGCGCCCGGCGCATCCCGGCGGCCGTCGGGATGCCGCAACCGATGCTGCCGATACAACGGAGCGTGATCGTGGCGGCGACCAGCAGGAAAGAGGAGGACAGGAGCATCCTGGCTGCCGTCCCCGAGCCGGTCGCGGTGCGCAGGATGTGGAAGGCGAACCCGGCGAATTCCCAATTGCGGGCGTAGGCGTCCAGGGTGGCGGCCATGTTGGCCAGGTGGGGGAGAAACGGCAGCAGCAGGGCCGCCAGGCCGCCCAGGAACCCGGCGGCAAAATACCGCCGCCGCCCCGGCGGGACCATGAGGAAGAGCAGCGGCGCGAGGATGAACGGGAACAGCTTCACCAGGCCGGCAGCCGCCAACAGCGCCCCGGAGAGCAGAAACGGCCATGGCCGCCCACCGGATGCGGGAGCGTTCCGGCGGTCCGCCGCAAGCAGGCAGAAGGAGCCGATCAGCATGGTGAGGCCTGCGCCGTCCACATGCCCCGATCCGGCGATCTCCAGCAGCGGCAGCGGATTCCACGCATAGAGCGCCGCCCGCCACACCGGCTGCTCCAGCCGTTTCAGCAGCAGTGCCACCAGCAGGCAGAGCCCCAGGTCGAGCAGCACCAGAAGCGCCTTGAGGCCGGTAATGGCGCCCCCGAGGGCGGCCCCCCCGGCGAAGATGACCTGGGCCATGGGGGGATAGATGGTGACATAGCCGGGATGATTGATCCGGGCATGAACGGCGGCCAGTTCCGGCGGCGGCCTCACGGCGGCGGGTGCCGCTGCGTAAGGATTGATCCCGTGCAGCACCCTGCTGCCGTCCCACAGGTAGCGGTAGCTGTCGTCGGAGAGTTGGGGCGGGGCGAACAGAAACAGCAGGCGCAGTACGAGCGCCACGGCGAGAATGACGGCCGGGGACCAGGAAATTTTTTCCCGCTCGCCGTAATAGAGGGTAGCGGCGAGCGCCATGGCCATGGCCGCCGTGGCGCCCACCAGCATCGGCACCGCCAGGCGCAATTCCGGTTGCAGGGCCAGGAGAAAAGCGGCGGTAAGGATGATGGCTGCCGGCAACAAGGCCGGGATGGCGCGGCCGTCACCCTGTTTTTGGCGTTTTTCGCAGATGTTCATGGATAATGGCGGTCCGGGCGCGACGTGACAGGCTGGTGAATAGTATCTGCCCGTTCCGGAAAATCCAAGTTTAAAGTGTGAAATTCGTCGTGGCGCTCTTTCACTCGTCCATAACCGCCGTGACCACGTGCCAAAGGAGTGGGGCGGGGCATAGGGCGCATGCCGTCGTTCTCCCCGGCGGCGGTGGTATGGATAACTAACCCGTTTACAAAAAAATTATCGTAATCTAATTTATTTCCTGTTAAAAAGTAAGTATTTGTGGCTTAATAGGTGAAATTTTATTATATTCCCTCGCATGTCAATAAATTCCGTTCTTGGTGCCTTGCCAACGCACTACAAGGAGGATTTTGATTGCAACAGATTCCGGGAACGATCCTTGAAGCCATAGAGTCGATCCAATTGCCGTCCATGCCGCAGGTATTGCTGCGGTTTTTGACCGTGACGCATGACGATCTGGCATCGATGGCCGACTTGGCAAAGGTGGTCGGGCAGGACCCCGCACTGAGCGCACGGGTTCTCACGGTCGCAAATTCGCCGGCGCTACGCGGTGGGACGGAGATCAAAAGCCTTGATCAGGGGCTGGTCGTGCTGGGCACGCGCCTGATGAGGACTCTGGCCGCCTGCCTCGCCATTCAGAGCGTTTTTGCCCGCACTGCCGGTGATTTGCGATACGATCTGACCGGATTTTGGGGCCATGCGCTCCGGGTTGCCGAGCTGTCCTCCGTCATCGCCTCACGCGTCAACTACCCCGATGCGGGTGAGGCCTATTTGGCCGGCCTGATGCATGATATCGGCCAGTTGCTCCTGCTGGGGGGCATGGGTGACAGCTACGGCGTTCTGCTTGACGGGAGCGCCGATGAAACCGCTCTTCACGGCGCTGAAAATTCCCAGCTCGGTACCGATCATACCGCCGTCGGTGCCTGGTTGGTCGATCAATGGAACCTCTCGTCCTTCATGGCGGATGCGATTCTTTTTCATCACCGGCCGGCCAGCGAGATTGTAAAGGCCGATTTCCTCAGTCAAATCGTGTGGTCTGCGCATATCATCGATGACACCAGGGATTCGGGGCCCGTACAAGACGAAGCAACCCCCACGTTAGCCGTTGTCGAATCGGCCCTTGGCATCACCGCCTCCGATGTGGCGACCATGCAGCAGGCATGTACCGAACGCATCGCCGAACTGGCTGCCGCGCTTGACATCGAGTGCGCCGGCCACACGAAGACCCTTCCGTATTTCGCCACCCCGTTCGAACACTTCAGACCAAAGCTGAACGATACCAGCGTGACCTATTCCCGCCTGGAAACGATGGTGCGTGACATGGCCACCATGAATTCCCTGCAGCAAAACCTCTCCGGCCTCTGCGGCGAAGCCGAAATTGTCCTGGCCGTACGCGAATCGGCCCGAATCCTGTTTGGCGTGGGGCGCATCGCCTTTCTCTTTGTCCAGCAGGATAGGCAGGTGCTCTCCGGGGCGGACCTGGCCGGACAGCCGGCCCTGCTTCAGCGGCTCCGGATTAAACTCGGCTCCGGGCAGAGCCTTGCGGCTACCGCTCTCCTGGAACAACAGCCCGCCTCCACCTTTGATGATGAGCGCTCGTCGGCGGCCTCGCTTGTCGATGTGCAGATCGCCCGCGCGCTGGGGTGCCAGGGCGTCCTGTACGCTCCCCTGTGTGTCCGCGGGAATCACATCGGCGTCATGGTCTATGGAGTGACCGCTGCCCAATATGCCAGGATACGGCCCCGCCTCGGCTTGGTGGCTCGTTTCGCCAACCTGGCTGCGGAGAGCATTGAAACCTGGAGAGAAGCGCGCGATCACGAGCAGGAGGTTGCCACAACCCTGCAGAGCGGCTTCGAACAGCGGGCACGCAAGGTCGTGCATGAAGCCGGAAACCCGCTCGCCATCATCAAAAACTATCTGAAGATCGTCAGCCGGAAGCTGCCCGACGAACTCAACGTGCATCAGGAGATGACGATCCTCGGCGAGGAAATCGATCGCGTGACGCAGATCGTGCGGAGTCTGGTCGAGGGCGGCGACGTTCCGACGGCCACGGGTCTATTCGACGTCAATACGGTGATCGAGGAGATGTTGGCGCTGTACGGCGAAACGTTTTTCGCCGGTTGCGGCATAACCCTCCTCAAATCGCTGGAGCCCAACCTCCCCCCGGTCAGCGGGGAGCGGGACAGTTTCAAACAGATCCTGTTCAACCTCTGGAAAAACGCGTCAGAGGCGATGCCGGAAGGGGGCCGCATCACCATCTCCACGCGCGGGGACATGCTGCTGGATGGGCAGCCCTCCATCGAAATTCATGTCAGCGACTCGGGCCCCGGCCTGCCCCCGGAGGTCATGCAGGGGCTCTTCAAGCCGCTGGCCGCCAACAGGCGCCCGGGTCATTCCGGCATCGGCCTGTCTATCGTGGCGTCACTGGTCGAGCGTCTCGGCGGTCGAATCGGATGCCAGAATCAGGCGGGGCAGGGAGCGTGCTTCATTATTCTTCTGCCGCAATCCGAGGGACAACCCAAAGAATGAATTTTTTCGTCCAATCGAAATTCAACCATACGCACGAAGTGGTTGAGCAACCGGAACGCATACTCATCGTCGACGATGAACCGCGGATGCGTTCCAGCCTGCACCAGCTCCTGGAGGGCCCAAACCGGGACATCGCGGAGTGCGGAAGCGGCGAAGATGCGATCGCCGTACTCAAGAACAACGACATGGATCTGGTCCTGCTGGACATCCATCTGCCGGGCATTTCCGGCCTGGATGTGATGGAATGGCTCGTGAATTTCAATGCGACGACGCGAGTCATCATGGTCAGTGCGGATGCCAACATCGACTCCGCCATACGTGCCCTTCGCGGCGGAGCCGTGGAATTCATCCGCAAGCCCTATGACCTGGAAGAGATGCAGCAGAAGGTCGACAACGCCCTGCTGCGCAGCCGTCTGGAGCGCATCAATGCGCTGATGACCATGCGCCTCGAACTTTCCGAGCGCATGCACCGGTTCCTGGTGGAGAGCTCCCCGGATATCATCTACACGCTCGATACGGACGGCTGCTTCATGTTCATCAATGGCCGGGCCGAGTCGCTGCTCGGCTATTCCCGTGACGAACTGGTGGGGTGCCACTTCACCGCAATCGTTTCTGACGAAGACATCGATATCGCCAGATATGCCTTCACCGAGCGCCGCCGCGACACCCGTGCCACGACAAATATGGAAGTGCGCCTGAAGTGCAACGGCAGCCACCGCTTCGAGTCCCGCCAGATCGTCGTGGTGGTAAGCGCCATGGGGGTCTATGAGGAAAACGGTGATGGCGATGACTCCCTGGCGAGCCGTTTTCTCGGCACCTACGGCGTGGCGCGCGATATCACCGAGCGCAAGAAAGCCGAAGAGACCATCAGCTTTCAGGCCATGCACGACCATCTTACCCATCTGCCGAACCGCAGACTGTTCAAGGACCGGCTCGAACTGTCCATGAGCCAGGCGAAACGGAATGGCCGGCTGGTGGGTGTCATGTTTCTCGATCTCGACCGCTTCAAGCTCGTGAATGACACCCATGGGCATGCCGAAGGGGATGAACTCCTGGTAAACGTGGCTCATCGCCTGCGCAACTGCGTCAGGGGCGGCGACACCCTGGCCCGCCAGGGTGGGGACGAATTCACGGTGCTTTTGCCGGATCTGTATCGCCCCGAGGATGCGGGTATCATCGCCGAGAAGGTGCTCGATGTGCTGAAGGCGCCATTCCTGGTGAGAGGGCAGGAATTCCGGGCAACGGCCAGCATCGGCATTGCCGTGTATCCCAGCGACGGGGATAGTGCCGATGTGCTGTTGAAGAACGCCGATATCGCGATGTACAAGGTCAAGGCGACCGGCAAGAACAACTACCTGTTCTTTACCCCTGAGATGAATGCCTGCTATCACGAGCGCATCAGCCTTGAAAACGAATTGCGGCAGGCCATCAGCAACTCTGAGTTCGAGTTGTACTATCAACCCAAGGTCAGTATTTGCGGGGACCGGATCGTCGGCCTGGAAGCCTTGATCAGGTGGCGGCATCCGGTGCACGGGCTATTGAATCCGGCCAGCTTCATCGATCTGGCCGAGGAGTCGGGACTGATTTGCGACATAACCGACTGGGTGTTGGCAGAGGCGTGCAGCCAAATGGCCCGCTGGCGTGAAATAGGGCTGGATAATCTGCGTATTTCGGTCAACGTCTCGCCTTCGGAGTTCACCCATAGTGACTTTCTCGAGCGGATCGTCTGCAACATTACCAAGTTCGGTCTCCCAACCGATGCCGTGGAGATAGAAATTACCGAAAACCTCCTGTTGCACGATGCCCCGGGTATCATCGACAAGATGCGCTATCTGCGCAATCATGGGGTGCGAATCTCCATCGATGACTTCGGCACCCGCTATTCTTCGCTCAATTACCTGCGCAAGTTCCCCATCAACACCATTAAGATCGACCAGTCGTTTGTCCGCGACCTGGCGGCGGGAACGACGGTCTCACCTATTCTCCATGCCATTATCGGCATGGCGCGCGGATTTGGACTGCATCTCGTGGCGGAGGGCGTCGAGACCATGTTCCAGTTGGAAACCCTGAACGAGCTCGGCTGCGATGAGATGCAGGGCTATCTTTTCAGCAAGCCGATACCTGCCGCCGAGGTTAAACTGATGCTGATGAATTCACTCCCGGGGTTCTCGAGCCAGTGGCACTACGGCACACGATCATCGACCTCCGGCATGGCTGTGCCGGTCGGCTTGCCCGATTGAAGCAAATGGCCGGTTCACCACGTGACACGGCATAGTGTCCGGCGGTGCGGAGTGCGCGCGGGTAGGGGGCGTAGCTGCGGCAGGGTAACAAACAAGGACTCGGGCGATTAAGCCTGAGTCCTTGTTTTGTTTGGTTGCGGGGACAGGATTTCAACCTGTGACCTTCGGGTTATGATGCGCTTCTTATTTTAATTTCAGTCATATTATCTGGTTAGATGCATTTTCAAAACAGACCCAGTTAAGAACAACCATGAACTGCACAGTAGTTCTCTTGGATAATTGTCCGAAGTCACCTTCCTCAGGGCGAAGGATTCCTCCGGCGGATCCCCCATGATCGACGCCCGGTGCGGGACCATCACCGAAAAGCTAGTCTTCCGCCAAGCTGCAGCTTGAACCGCAAATATCATGTCTACTATTGACTGACTACTTCACATTGCCCATGTTCTGCTGAACCAACTAGTTGAGTCAAGTCGGAGCCGGCCGCCTCTGATTGACATACCTTATCCGACTGTTAAACTAGTATCATTTACGGATATTGCAGGAGAGTTCGAGTTACCTGCTTGCTTCAGTTGCCTGTTGCAAGGGATAGACGGCAACGCATGGGAGCAGAATGGGTGGCGCATACTGAATGAGCCCATATCACGATTCGGGAGTAGTATCGCATATGGACACAAGTAATTCAGACGATCACGTCATTTCCATACTTTATGTCGACGATGAGCAGAAATCGCGGGAAGTACTCGGTAAGCTCATCTGCCATCGTTACCCGAATGTGCGGCTGTTATTTTCCGCCAACGGGAAAGCGGGGGTCAAGTCGTTCAAGCGGCATCGCCCAGAGATCGTTATCACTGATGTGAATATGCCTATTTCCGACGGCATCAGCATGGCCGCTGAAATCAAAACCTTGAGTTCCACCACTGAGATCATCGTCCTGACCGCGTGCTCCAATACGGAACACCTGCTGCAAGCCATCGAGGTCGGCGTCAGTCATTACATCCTGAAGCCAATCAACATAAAGCAGGTTTTCAAGGTCGTTGACAAGGCAATAGACATAATCAGGTCGAAACGGGTATTGGTGCAACAAAACGACGCGATCATGGCCCTCAATGCGGGCCTTGCCCAAAAGGCCGCTGAGCTTGAATTGGCTAACCAGGCGCTTGGGGCCTTCAACTATACGGTGGCCCATGACCTTCGCTCCCCCCTGGTCGTTGCCAGCGGTTTTTTCCGGGTACTTTGCGACAACTATGCCCCTGTGCTGGATGATCGGGGCAAGGAGTATCTTGAGGTTATCAATCGGGAGATCTCCCGCATGAACAGCCTCATCGAGGTACTGCTCAAATTCTCCATGCACTCGCAAGGCGCGGTAAACAAGAGTTGGACCTGTCTCAGCAAGATCGCCGATGAGATTAGCGGCAGCCTGCTGGCCCAGGATCGCCGTCGCAACGTCACGTTCCACATAGTCGACGGGATATTCGGTTACGGCGACCCGGACCTGCTGCAGATCGTGCTGGAAAATCTGCTCGGAAATGCGTGGAAATACTCCTCGAAGACAGACGACGCCCGGATCGAGTTCGGGGCGATCAACAAGGAAGACGACTTGGTCTACTTTGTTCACGACAATGGGGCAGGCTTTGACCAGCGGGATGCGGAAAAGCTTTTTGTCCCTTTCCAGCGTCTTCAGTGCAACGACGAGATCGCAGGGATGGGCATCGGCTTGGCAACAGCACACAGGATCATCTTACGTCACGGCGGTAGGATCTGGGCCGATGGTGAAATAGGCAAGGGAGCGACCTTCTATTTTACCCTCTGACGCGGCTCCACCGATTTCCCCCCTGCTCTAGGACAACAGCGTACCGCTGCTTCCTGCAATTCCTAGCAATTCCCGCCTGTACATCCGACAATAAATTCAGACATCGTCCCACCTCCACCACCCGAGCGACCTGTTATTATCTATCAAGGAGCTTCCAAAGAGTTGATCTGCGTGCCCAAGTGGCGGTGTTGCTGTGGCATTCTTGGGCAAGGAGGATGATATGAGGCTTGCTATCCTTGGCACACGCGGCATTCCCGCATGTTATGGCGGATTTGAGACCTTTGCCGAAGAACTGTCTGTAAGGCTCGTACAGCAGGGAGGGGAGGTCACGGTGTACTGTGAAGCCGGGGCTGGCAGCGCGGCCGAAACCTATCGGGGCGTTCACCTGGTGCATATCAAGGCCCCGCGCCTTGGACCGCTGACCACGATCATTTTCGACGTGCTCTGTCTGTGGCATGCGCGCAAGGCCTTCGACGTTGTCTACATGCTCGGCTATGGCGCGAGTATCTTCTGTTTCCTCCCCCGCTTATGGGGCAGCACGGTTTGGATCAATATGGATGGCGTGGAATGGGCCCGGTCCAAGTGGGGCCCGATGGCGAAGCTTTGGTTCAGGTTGATGGAAGCGTTGGCCATGTGGACGCCTGACCGGGTGATCACCGATGCCCAAGGCATCCTCCGCCATCTGCAATCACGCCATGCCCGCATCCCTCCCGCCAGCGTCATCCCCTACGGCGCGACCGTTGTAAAGGAGGCTCCCGATGCCCGTATGCTACAAGAGTGGCAATTGATGCCCGGCAGGTATTATCTGGTCGTGTGCCGACTCGAGCCTGAAAACTCGGTCAGGGAGATCGTGAAAGGCTACTTGCAATCGGGCAGTGCCCACCCCCTGGTAGTGGTCGGTAACATCGCCCCGGCTACGGATCATGTGAAAGTTTTGTTGCAGCTGAAGAACGAGCGGGTCCGCTTTATCGGTCCAGTTTACGATCGAAGGATGTTGCAGGCCCTCCGGTATCACGCATTGGGCTATTTTCACGGTCATACCGTGGGAGGGACAAACCCGTCACTTTTGGAGGCGCTCGGCTGCGGCAACCTTATTATTGCCCACGACAATATATTCAATCGGGAGGTTGCGGGAGAAGCGGCTACCTATTTTCACCGGCACCAGGATATCGCTCAACGCATTCGAGCGCTTGAATCCAGCTCCCCTGAACAAAGAGACCGGTTGAAGACCCTCGCACAGGAGCGGATTCAAACATATTATAGCTGGGAATACGTCACGGATACCTACAAGGGGCTCGTCGATGCCCCCCTTTCCAAGGGCCATTCATACAAGCCGGTAATGGTTAACAGCGCCCGCAATATTTAGGGCGTGAAATTGTATGGCAAAGGATCGGCATCGATCGCATGCGGCGGTTTTGGAATTTCCCAAGGGGATTTCAAGGTGGAAAATAGAAATTTTACAAGGGTGGATTTTTCCGGGGTTGCCGCAATCAGGCATGACGATTGTGTCATCTCAGGCACTGTAAAAAATCTGAGCCTGCAAGGCTTTAATAGTGAAACATCCGGCCCATTGCCATTGAATACACCTCTCAAGGTTGCCATCCGACTTTCTTCGAATACGTTTATATATTTGAATACTCAGGCAATATACTTTTTAGGGTTATACTTTGGCATGAAGATATGCAAAATAGATGTCGGTTCTTTTGTCCTGTTGCGGGATATTATTCTTTCCAAATGCCACGATCAGATGCTCTTGATGCATGAGACCTACAAAATGGCCCACTGCATTCACTAATTCACATCAGTACGTTGTCGAGTGGAGAGAAAGAACGTGGGGGAGCATTTTCTGGACCGTGCCGGTGTACGGCAATCTCGATGCCTTGATGATGTATGGAGCGGAGCGGATCGTCAACGTGGACCTGGCGGGCCGCCGGGACCGCACCAACTGGTTGGTGCGGCTGGAGTTGCACCGCCGCTACCAGCGGGGTGGTTCAGTTGGTGAGTGTGTAGACCTGGTCGCCCTGGGCCACGGCAACCAGCCGGGACCCGTCCGCGGATGCGGCAACGGCCGTCCAAAGTACGCCCGACGGGCTCACGGTCCAGGTCGCCCCGGAATCCGCAGAGGTGTAGACAGCCCCATCCTCCGCCAGGGCGAACAGCCTGGCCCCGTTTGCGGCCGATACGACGGCGGCCCACGTATTGCTCGAAACGCCCGTGTCCCTCCATGTCGCGCCGAAATCGTCGGATGTGGAGAGCCGGCCGGTGCTATCGGCTGCAACCAGCTTGGTGCCGCCCGAGGACAGGGCCACGGAATACCATCCTGATGCTGAATTGCGCGGGGTCCAGGTCGCCCCGGAATCCGTGGAGGTGTACAGCTGCCCGGTCGCCGTCTCCGCAGCCACGAGCCGGGTGCCGTCGGCGCTCGATGCCACGCTCATCCAGTTTCTCTCCTCGTCGCGGGGGGTCCAGGTAATCCCCGCGTCCGAGGATGTGTAGATCAGCCCCCCCATCTCCGTTGCGACCAGCTTGACGCCGTCTGCGGATGAGGCAACGCCGGACCAGCTCCGCTCCTCAGCGCGGGGGGTCCAGCTTACGCCCGCATCTGTCGATGTGTAGATTTGCCCCCCCAATTCCGCTGCCACCAGCCTGGCGCCGTCTGCGGACGAAGCTACGGCGATCCAGACGCGGGAGGCATCCCGCGGGGTCCAGGTCGTCCCGGAATCCGCAGAGGTGTAGATATATCCCCCCTCCACCACGGCGACCAGCCTGGTGCCATCCGAGGAACTGGCCACCGACCGCCAGTTGCGGCTTGCATCATGCGCATTCACGGACATTGCCAGCGATGTTGCCACGGGGGCCGCGCTCGTTGTGAGGGGCTGGCTGGAGCCGGAGCCTCCCCCTGAACCGCCGCAGGCCTGCAGCAGGTAAAATAGCGCGATTATCGCGAACAAAGCATAAAGTCTGGTTGTTTTCATCTGCTTTCCTTGTTGTTGTTGTGCTTGCGGTCGGCGGGCTATCGGAAAGATAGCTTTCAGGCGGCCTAGGGGTGCAAAGGAATTTCCGCTACGGTGTTTTGCGACAGCAGGGATAGGACAAGCTATGAGCCAATATATAACTGAAACAGGGGATAAGGGTGTGACGACTGTCACGTTGGAGAGGGTTTGTTTGCCCCGCTGCCGTGTGGCGCCAGGGGCCGTGGCGTGCCGGAATGGGACATATAAGAAAAGGCCCGGAGGAATCTTCCTCCGGGCCTTTTGTCAGGTTGTTGCGCCGTAGTTTATCCGGCGGGTCTTGTTCGCAGCGCGGCCCGTCATGTCATGTACCAGGACCGGGCGGGCCTCATTTGGGCCTTTTCTTCGCGGCCGCCGAGGGAACAAAGACATGCCTGATCGTTTCCAGGTAGCTCGTACCCCATTTGTTTGTCGGCTCGATGACGGAGCCTTCCCCGAATTCGTTCCAGGCTTCGATCAATAATATCTTTGCCGTGTTTTGCTGCTGGTCCAGGAGTGCTTTGGCCCCCGTCAACATCCGTGTGAATTTGTCGGGGGTAGGGTTGTTTCTGACAATGGACGTGGCGCCGTGCCACGGTCTTTCGTCGTAGCCGGGGCTGGCCGGGACAAGGTACGGCAGGATCTTTGCCGTATTCGCCGCAGCGGTATAGTAGGCCAGATAACCATCCACCATCGTGCTGTAGTCGTCGACCAATGCGCCTCTGGCCATGGCGTAATTCCACCCGGTATAGGCGCTGAACCCCCGGCCGGACAATTGATTTTCCAGGCTGGTGGCTGGCATGTCGTTGATAGTTGCCACAAAATAGATACCGTTATATCCCCTGCTCTTCGCCATTGAATCAGCTCGTTGCAGCAACGACTGAACCGAGGTGCCGAGCGTAGTCGCGTATAGGAGCAACTGGGGATTGGAAAAGATAAACACCGCCGGCTTGCCGTCTATCTGATAAAAGGTCGGCTGATTGAAATAGTTGTTGATCCAGTATGACACCATGTTGTCATACTGAGTCAGGGTTGTCAGTGTCGCAAAGGCGTTGTCCCAGAGAATGCTGAATTGCAGCTTGCTTCTGTTCTTGGCATGTAGATAGTTGTTTATCGCATGGTTGAACTGGGGGCTGCTGCCGTCCCAATACCAGTCATAGACAAAAAAATTGATCCCGTACTTGGTCGCCAGATCGATGTGCCTCTCTGCAACCCATTGCTGCTCCTCCGGATAATAGCCGAGCAATGGCACCCGCTCAGGCCATGGTTTGCCGGGTGATCTCGATCCGGGCAGACCCTTGATGTCCTTCCAGTTGATGTAATCGCTCCGCCAGCCGGGGTAATAGTAGACCCCTATGGAATAGTTTTGGGCATATGATCCGGCACTCGTCCCACATAACAGTACCAATAAGGCGACGAATTGTATCCGTTTCATAAAGAGCCTCCCGTCATTTAAGTGTCATTTGGCGTGATAACAATGCACCATCACCGGTCGTGGCACCCCAGCGAAATCAACGATGCCTTTGACGCGTATTTCATAGCCCACCGATAATTTTTCAATAAAATCCACAATGAGGTTCGCGTTCTCAGCCGCATGATAAACGGCAATTGCCAAATTGGGACGGTGCCTCTTTATGGTCTTTTCAGCGCCAACAACAAGACCGACTTCACCGCCCTCTATGTCGACCTTAATAAAATCCACTTTATCTATTGTGTTGGTTAGACAAAATTCATCGACAGTAACCATTTGAACATTTTTTATATAGCCATTGTGACGGCCGGCCTCACTCTTACGGCTTATCTGCCCGATTGTCGGGTCTGAAAAGTTATCGTAAAATTCAACAGACTTATTCTCGTCTCCGATCAGGCAGGGATGGATGGAAACCCTGTTTCCCTGTATCTCGGATTCGAATGTTTTATACAAGCATCGGACAATGGCCGTTCCCGGCTCTATGCAGTAAACCTTGCCCGCCCCGGATTCCAATGCCTTGCGCGTGAAATATCCCTCGCACGTCCCGCAGTCCATGACCACGTCCCCGGTCTTGACCACCATCTCCGGGATATCGAAATAATGGTTATTGCCTTGGTTGAACACCTCGAAATACATATCCACGACCCTCGCCACATCCGCCGTATCGGGCCAGTAGATGACCCTGCCTTCTATTCCGACCTTGAAAAAACCATCTATGTGGTCAACCCTCATACTATTTTTTATACCTGCCTTGCGATAACCGTAACATTTGAAGGTTTCGTGCGCCACATCCCGCCATAGGGAATGTTTAAGGTACGGATCGTGTACCAGTTTTGCCCTGATCATATGCAAGCGCTTCATCACCGATGCAATCATGAGAGGCCTTCCTTGATCCCCAGCGCCATTTTATACCCTTCCAGGGTCTTTTCAGCGGTTTTTTCCCAGGTAAAATTTGCCAGAATATGTTTTCGCAATGCCGGGTCTACCGGAGCCTCATAGGCTTTCGCAAGGGCTAGCCGGATCGACCCGACGGAATCCGGGGCGCAGTAGAAAGCATAATCCCGGAAGTAATCCCGGGTATCACCCTTATTGGTAATGACCAGATTGCAGCCCATGGCGCCTGCCTCCAGAGAAGAAAGTCCCGTCGTCTCCATCCAACTGACCAGGGCATGAACCTTGGCCGCCTTGTAGTAGTGGGGCAGCAGGTTATGGTCGACTTCGCCGATAACATGCACATTGGGGCCGGCTTCTCTTTTTATCTGTTCGAAGTAGGCGCCATGGTTCGGCGCAGGCTTGCCGACCAGGACGAGCGGCCATGGCAACTCCTTCGCCGCCCGGACGAGGTCGAGCTGGCATTTTCTCCCTTCTATCCTGGCGACGCACAGGATACATCCACGGTATGGTTCAATCTCACGGGCGACAGTGGCCGTGCCGGGATCGAACAGGCCGATGTCTACTGAGTTCGGCACGATAACATGGTTTTTTGCGCCCGCTTTGCTGAAATCCTTCATCAGCCTTTTCCTCTCTGATTCCGAATTCGGCAGCAGGACATCGACCATATCCAGGATGCTCTCCAGCAGCGGCCGATAGCCCTTGAGCAAGATATGGCCTGTTCCCTTGGTAATCTCGCTGTTTTTGACGGCCCGCGCCATGATCTTGAGGTACTCCATCTGGCCCCAGCTCAGGGCGTTGGCCAGGAGACCAAGCATGCCACGTCGCGCATGCCTGTCGTATTCTGCGTAGGACATGTATATCGTGGAAAGGACCACTTTTTTATGCTGTTTTTTCGCATTAAGCGCCTGGAGATAGATCTCCTGCGGACGGGTCAGATTAAACAGATGCACCACATCGTAGGGGGCCACATCTGGTTCGAGTTCGGTCGAAATGCCGACACGGACCCCCGCCCTCTCCAGATATTCCTTTGTCTTCAGGAGTTGGATCGTGTCCCCCCCGGGAACCGTGAAAAGCGTCTGCCGTGATTGAAAAAGCACGTTCATATCAGTGCCCAAGTATCTGTTCGATCTGATCGACTCTTGCCTGCCATGAATTATGCTGGGCAAATTGGATGCGCTGCCGCTTCCTGGCATCATCCCGATGCTCATCGAGCGCCTGTGAGAGCGCCGGTTCTATCTCCTCAGGGGTGGAATAGAGGTAAACGAGGTCCGCGTAGTTTTCCATCTCCTTTGTCCTCGCACCAATGATCGGCATTCCGAAGATCGAATACTCATACAGCTTTAACGGGTTGACGCTGTTTCCGACAGTATCGATGTTGAACGGGCTCAGGCAGACATCGAAAGCTTTCATATACGCCGGAACCTCATCGAAGCTTTTTGCCCCGGCATAATACATGTTCTTGTACCGTGCCAAAAGCCGCCCCAGTTCCTCCTCCCGGTTAGTAAACCCGACGAGGACAACGGTCCCTTCTTTGAGAATTTCAGCGATTCTTTCAAAAACCCCGAAATCGATATGGTCATACAGGGACCCGACGAAACCAACCAGGGGCCTTGGCAATGCAGCAAGGTCGGCCGGGACAGTGGCGCTTTTCGAGAGAAAATGTTCCCAGCTCACTGCATTCGGGAGCAGATATGTTCTGGGATTTGCCGTTTTCATCTTTTTGAACAACTCGCCAGCCGTTGCAAAACACACATCCGCCTCGGACGCCAGGACACGTTCCGACCGTTCCATGCGATCCAGCATTTTTCTGTTTCTGGAATGGACGCGCGTGTCATCAATGCAGTCATAGATGATGCTGTTCTCCGGAAACAGGCTGCGGTCGATAATATTTTTCCACCAGTAGGGAAGATTGAGCATGACAATGGCATCGTTCCGGATGGCGTAACGTCTCTTGATATTCGAAAACCAGAGGGCAAACAGTATCCTGTCGAGGCGTTGGGTCGTGCCGAACCGGAATGTGGATAACGCCAGCAGGGGCCGGAGCAGGATCACGTTGTCGTGGGGAATTTCCGGCAACCGCAGCGATTTCCCGGTGAGCAGATGGTGAGCGATGTTCCCGAGCGACAGCATCGGCTCCACATAAAATACCCGATAGCCCCTGTTCGCAAATTCCACCGAAAGCGACTGGGGCCTTTGGAACAGGTTCCATTCCACATTGCTGAAATACAGGAGGTCGCCTTTTCCGTTCATATCGTCCGTCACTCCCCCATTCCACCCGGTTCATGCCCTCTTTGAAATGATGGCGAGCCACCCGGCGGATGCTGCGTTACCGCATGGCCCGGCCACGATCTTTTCCTGATCACGTCTTGCTCCGGTACTGTCGTGCCGCCGTGATCATCTCGCCCCACGCGGTTGTGTCCGCCCTGGGGTGGAACCATTGGTACAGCCTGTATTTTACCTCATTGACCGAGCAGAAAAGTTTGAACAGGGCGTCCCTTTTCCCGAACTTCGCCAGATAGTACAGGGAACTCTCGAACATAAACTTTTTCCGTAGGGATGAGTTGTTGAAGCTTTTGCCTTCCAGATGCTGGATGCGGGCCGGGGGGACAATTGCCGATCGGTGGCCGAGGCGGGAGATCCGTTGCGCCAGGTCGACCTCTTCGTAATAGGCAAAATAGTTCTCGTCGAATCCGCCGATTCGTTCGAAAACCTCCCGCCTGATGAAGAGATCGGCACCGGAAACGAAATCCACGGGGAACGGCACCCCCACAGGATTCAGGACGATCCCCTCCTCCTTGTCCCGGAACGGGGACGAGCCGGGGAGGCTGTAGAAAAGCATCGATCCGACAGTCGGAAACCTGCCGAAGGATACCGCCGGCCTGTGGTCTTCATCGAGCAGCGAGGCCCCGCATGCTGCTATCGCCTTACTCTCCGGTCGTTCCATGAAGTCGAACAGGATCTTCAGGGCGTTATTCTGCAACAGCGTGTCGGGGTTCAGGAGGAGGCAGTATTTGCCGTGTGCCAGCGCCACCCCGGCATTATTTCCCCCACCGAAGCCGATATTTTCCTCGGAGGCGAGTACCCTCACCCCGGGATAAACGGATTCTACCATCTCGGCCGAGCCATCGTTTGATGCGTTGTCCACCACGATCACTTCGTACTCTACGCCTGCACTCCAGTCCAGTATTGAGCGAATGCAGTGCTGCAGCAGTTCTCTTGTCCGGAAATTGACGATAATGACGGACACATCCATGCCGCTAACCCTCTGTCGTGTCTTTGGTGATGAGACCGAGCATGAAAAAGGTGAATGAGCTCCCTACCGGGACCAGGTAATACATGCGGAACGTTCCGACTAACGACAGCAGTACGATAATCAGATAAGATGCCTTGTCCGGCGCCTTTCTGTAGCAGAGGTACAACAACGCGGCAACGAACGACACCCCGACGATCCCTTCCTCCGCCAGAACGAACATAAGGGGGATGTCGCTCGGGAATATGGTAGCGTAGAAATCAAAACCATAAAAATGATGGATGATGTCCTTCGGTATTGTCCCCCCGAACAGGTTGGAAGGTATGGGGTAGCCGAATATGGGGTACGCGTTGACCTTTTCCCAGACATAGTGAAGCGCCAACGACCTCCGCCACAGGGAGAGATAGGTATCGTGAGGGACATTGGTCATGACCCAATACAACCCGGACACGATTGCCCCGGCGACCGCGAGAAACGAGACGGTAAAGACTACTTTTCTCCTCGTCAAATAGGGCTCACACCTTGTGCCGATCAGGAACAACGAGACGATAATGATGGCCGGCAGTATCTGCTTTGTCTGGCAAATAAAGAAGGCGAACAGGATGAGCACTGTTCCCATGAGATACTTCGGCACCGGCAGCTCGTTTCTAATCAGCTTGAGGCTCAAGAGGAGATAGGCGTAAACGATGATGAATTCATCAATGCCGATGCGGTAGGTAACAAAAGGAATTCGCGACGGCAGGGGGAATAACGGTTTGAAATGTGTGGAGAAGAAACCGGAGACCTCGAAAGCGAACAGAACCAAAACGGTGATGATCAGCATCCTTACGATCAGGCGGTTCACGGTTTCTCTCGGCAGTACCGTCGATTGGCCTATCACGAAAAAATTCAATAGGAGAACCCAATTCCTGAGGGGATAGAGATAGCCGGGGAGCGTGTACTCGTGGGACAGGGCAAATGATGACACCGCAAGGATCCTCAGGGCAATGTAGGCGGCTATCAAAAGAGACAAGGCGGTAATGATCATCTTCCGCTGTAACAGCAAATATAAGCAGTAGGCAGAGCTCATGAGCAAAAGCACGTAGTGCCCATAGCGGAGGTACGCGTTACCCTGGCCCAATGCCGTTGCAGCGAAGCTGACCAGTCCCGTCCAAAACATCATGTAAACAATCAATACGTTCACGCAACACATCCATGTGCATCCAGTTGGTTTCGTTATGACGAGGGGCGCTCATCCGGCAGGAGCTTCCTGAGATGAAATGCCGCCATATCCCCGCGGTTTGCTCTATTCAGGTCAACGGCTCTTCGCTGGAATTCGCAAATTTGCCTTTTAGTGAAGATTGATTTGCTTGGCGCACAGTGGTATGACCGCTCTGATTCGAGCGGTATGTTTCTCAGGTACTGCTCGCTCCCCCAGAATTGAAACGAATCCGAATCATACACCACCTCGGCAACTCGAAGCCCCGCCTTTGCCGCGACTATATCCAGTGATGCGCGGGAATGGAGGTACAAGTGACGCGGTGCGTCGATTTGCACCCAGTTCTCGCGGTAATGCTCCCATGCAAGCGAATCTACTGTCGGGATTCTGATCAAGACCGTCCCGGAATCGGTGAGAACCGATGCCGCAGTTTTGAGAATGTCCTCCGGTTCGGGCATATGTTCGAACGAATGGTTGAACATAATGAGGTCAAATCTTGTTTCAGTGTTCCGTATGTCGGGGAGCGACTGTTTTTTAATCGAGAGCCCGTTCCCGTAGACGATGTCCTTTTCGATATAGAGGTCAATGCCGAGCACTCCCTTGATGCCTGCCTCCTTCAGTTGGTACGGAAGCCTGCCGCTGCCGCACCCGACGTCGAGTATTGCCATGTGTTCCAACCCGTCCAACCCGGCGAAGAGCCATAAGGGAAAATCCGCAGGAAAGCACCGGCACAAAATCCTCCCCATCATGCCCTTGTTGAACAGCAGATATCTGTTCCTTTGACGTCGCAGGAAGGCCTTGCACCCATGCAGGAGCGAACGTTCGTCTATAATTGAATGGGCGTAGTATCCCGAGGGATAGAACCTGCCCATGTCTGTCGGAATCGTTGCGATCTGAAGGCAACGGCAGGACGGGCACTGGACATAGTCGAACTCTTCATGGGAGCCGTAGAACATTTCCCGAATCCGGTATCCCTGCCCGTCGCCTGTTTTTCCGCATACCCTGCAGGTAAAAAACATACATGACCCCAGTGCCTTGCCGTGGGCCTACCGTGCATGGTAGGTACTCACGAACATGATTTTCCGTTTTTCTTCAGCATCCAATGAAACACACCAGAAAAAGGCTAAAAGCGCTGAAATAAATACGACCGCAAGGAGCAGCTTGAGCATCAAATCATGCAGGATTGTCGCAAGGCAGAGGGAAAGGATCAACAGGGCGGCAACTCCCACCGTGGTGACGATCGATCTGCCGATCCGGCGATCTGTTGACGGCATGGCATGATGGGCGAACCGGAACAGCAGGACCGCATCGACCGCCACGCGGAGAAGCCAGGCCACCGCTGCGCCCACGATTCCCATCCTGATGATCAGCGCCGCGGCGACCACCAGGTAGAAGGGGAGTTCCAGCAGGTGCAGCTTGGCAGTCATGTCGGGCCGCCCCAGGGCCTGAATCGCCGTGTACGGCACCTGCGCAGCAGAGTTGACGAAGATTCCCACCGCAAGGATCTGAAGGACCAGGGTGCTGTGCATGGCAAAGTCGCGGCCAAGCCACAGTTCCATGAGCGGTCCGGCCAGGACGATGATGGCGAGCGTAACCGGGGCCGATATAAACATGATGTATTTCAGCGACTGTTCGTACAAAAAGACAAACCGGCCGGGACCGCTGACCAGCATGGCGCTCAATTCCGGAAAAATTACCCCCAGCACGCTGCTTGAGATGATCCCCAGCTTCATGACCATGTCGTACGGAGTTGCATAATACGCTACGGCACTTATGGTCATAAGCATGCCGACCAGGAACCGGTCCATGTAGCTCATGAAGGGGCCGATAATGTTTGAGACCGTCAGCCACTTGCCGAAACCGAGCAATTTCTTTGCATCCGCCCTATTGGGCCATTGGGGGCGGGTCATCCCGGGAATGGCCTGAAGGCAGAAAAAGGAATAGGCGCTGAATTCCAGGATACGTACCAAGAGCAGGAGCGTCGTAATGGGGAACAGACTGTGTGAAAAAGGGAGCACGAGGAGCGGTGCGCAAAATGAGGCAGAGCTGACGGGGATCTTCACGGCGTTGATCAGGCCGAAACGTTGCTGCGCCTCGAGGACACCCCGCATCCCGGCGGTGCCGAGAACGAACGGGATAGCAACGGCCAGCACAAAGAATGAAGAGATTGTTTCCCCTGTCAGGAACGCTGGGACCTTGAGGACGCAGGTCACCAGCAACGGGTTCAGGATTGCCAGCAGGATGCCTCCCACTGTGCCGAGGCAGAACAGCAGTATGGTGGATGACCATACCAGCCTGGCCAAGGCCGCCGTGTCTCCGCGAGCCGCGTAATCGGCAGCGAATTTCGTGGTGGCACGGCCGGTGCCCATATCCAGGAAACCGAAATAGCCGACCACCATCCAGGAGAGTGTGAGCACTCCGAACCGCTCGGTTCCCAACCCCTTGACCAGGGCCGGTATGGAAAACAGGGCAACCACAATCGGCGCGGCAAAGCCGATCAGGTTAAAAAGCGTATTCCGCGCAAGGCGCCTCCCCGGCAAGGCGGCCTGGCCTATCGTGTTCCGCTCAGTCATGGTCGTAACCGTCCAGTTTGCCGGGGAGCCTTTTCATTGCCAGTACCCGAAAGGCATCGATACCGGAGAATTTTTTCAGTTGCACGATCCGTTCGCTGTTGCCCGGGTCCCTCAGAACCCTCTCCCGGTAATCCAGGAGCAGGGCCAGGACGATGGACAGCAGGAAGCTCACCGCTCCGGCAATCGCAACCATGGCGGTCCGTTTCGGCTTTGCCCTTTTCTCCGGCTGCACCGCCCTGTCGATGACCTGAATTACCGCCGCGTCCCGGGCCTCGTCCAGCTTTGCTGCTTCGTACTGTTTGAGCAGCAGATCGTGCAAGGACTCATTGAACTTCAGGTCCCTCAATCTTCTGACGTATTCCGTGCCAACCGAAGGCATGCGGCCGGTGGACATCATCGGGTCGTTTCCGGTGCCATGTTTCGACTCAAGCTTTGACAACTCGGCTTTCATCCCGCTTAGGGTCGCTTCAGCCTTTTGCAGGTCAGGGTTGTTCGCCTTCGAATAGGTCTTCAACACCTTTATTTCCACTTCCTTGGCGGCTATCCCCGCGCGCAGCTCGGAAATATTCTTGATGACCGCTTTCACCTGCTCTTCCACGTGCAGCGCCCCGGTTTTTTCCTGGAACCCTTTCACCCTTTCCTCGGCCTTGATGAGCGCTTCCTTTGTCTCCTTCAACTGTTCTTCAAAGAAGAATCTCCTTTGGGCGGCCTCGGTGACCGCAAGGCCCTTCGTCATGCCCTTCAGCTCCTCCACAAAGGCATTCGCCATATCGGCGGCCCTCTGGGGGACCCTGTCCTCCACCGAGATCACAACGACATTGCTCTTAGCATCACCCTGCACATTGATATTGTTAGTGAGGTGTTTCCTCGCGTCTTCGGACGTTTTGACGTCATAAAGCTTCCTGAGGTCGAACCTCCTGATGATGTTGTCAAGCACGGTCCTGCTCTGGAGCATGCCCACATAGAGATCGGTCTGGCTGGTGCCGAGCATGCCGCTCAGCCCCGACAGACCGCCGCCGACCTGGCTCAACAGCTGGGAGGCCGTCCCCGCGTTGTTCTGCTGGGGCGGCAGGATCCTGGTTTCGGCCCGGTATATCTTTGGCAACATAAGACCCGCTATCGCCGTGACGGCCATGCAGGCGAGGGTTATCCCCACAATGAGCCGTTTCCATTTCATGATGACGATCACATAATCGAGGAGATTTATCTCATCCTCTGCATGGTGGGTCTTTTCGGTTTGCAACGCGGTCTCCTTCAAAATACGACGATCAATACGCCGGCGGCCACGGCGATCTGGTACATGATCTGGGTTATGTCCTTGATGTTGCGCATCCAGGCGATCCGGTCGAGCTGCTCGGGGACGACGACGGTGTCTCCGGAACCCAGGCGCTGGCCGAAGCCGAGGAAACTCCCGCCCGCCTTGAGAGCGGTGCCGTTCGCCTGCAGGATAAAGACGTTGCCCTTGTCCGCATTGGAGGTGTAGCCCCCGGCCAAGTCCACGTAGTAGCCGTATTCCTTGCTCTGTTCGTAGACAAAGGCGCTTTGATTGTAGACCGAACCGATCACCTGGACGGTCTTGGGGTCCGAAGGCACGGTGATGGTATCGCCCTGCTCCAGCTCGATATCGTAGGCCGACCCCCGGAAGGTGGTCATTTCGGTGATGTTCAGGGCGATCCGCCCCTTGGCCCTGGCCGCCTTGAGCTGTGCAATGAATTGCCTTTTCTGCTCCAGTTCGAACTGGACCATCCGGGCATCGTCCGGGGACGAAGCGGTGGCGACCTGGGCGGCTCCGGCACCGCTCAGTTCCCGCTCAAGCCGTTCCGCCATCTCGTTGATCTGCCGCTGCTGCTGCTCCCGGACCCGTTCCCTGGTAAACATGGCGCCGCGCAGGTACGCCCGCGGGGTGAAGCCGCCGGCCCGCTCAATCAGGGATGACAGGGGCTCCCCCTGCTTGAAGGTATAGGTTCCGGGAAATCTGACTTCGCCCTTGATGGCCGCGGTCCGGTAGATGCTCCATTCGGGAATGGTCCGCACCAGCAGGTAGTCGTTCGTCTGCAGCGGCACATTGTGCTGGGGGGCGCCTGCCAGGGCCTTGGCAAGATCGATACTGAATATGTCGGTCTTCGGCCCTGACTGAGTCGCCGTTACCCGCGTCATTTCGGCCTGGTCGGACGTGTAGTAAAGCAGTCCGCCCGCCAGGGAGATGATGTCCTTGACCGTTGTCACGCCGGGGGTAACGCCGTATTCCCCGGGGTTGGCAACCGCACCGGTAACCGTGACGGTCTTGGAGTTGTCGGCAACCGCGAAGATCTTTGCCAGGTCGCTATCCTGGAGCACGAGGTTCTTTGCCGGATTATGTTCGATGTCGAGGAGGTCGCCCTCGAACACGATCCTGGAATGATGATCTTCGGTCCGCTGAATCTGCACCCGGCCTTTGTAGGCGGTCCCGGTGATGCCGCCTGCCATCGCGATGAGGTCGAGCAGCCTGGTTTCGCCCTTCAACTCGTAGATCGCGGGGGTATTGACCGTCCCGGCAATCCCGGCAAGGGGGCCGACGGGCGGGATGAAGATCACGTCCTCGGGCATGAGCCGGAGATCCCTGGTCTTGTCGCCCTGCAACAAAAGATCATAGAGGTCGAAGGTAACCACGGTCTTGCCGTTCCTCTTGACCTGTATGTTCCGCATCGAACCGGTTTTCAGCGGTCCGCCGCTTTCGAACAGGGCATTGATGACGGTGGAGAGCGACGATATGGTGTACGCTCCGGGCCGTTGCGCATTCCCCACCACATAGACCTGGATGGTTCTCAGGGGGCCCAGGCTGACGTTCATGTCAAAGCCGCCATAGTATTTGGAAAATTTTTTGTGCAGAAGTTCTTTCAATTCCTTGAAGGAGACCCCGGCGACGCCAAACACGCCGATCTTCGGCAGGCTGATGGTGCCGTCGTTGTTGACGACGACACTCCAGTTCCCTTCGAACCGCCCCCACACGTCGATCTTGATTGCGTCGCCGGGGCCGACGACATAGTCGGGACCGACCGGAACATTTGGGGACGGCGCAAATGTGGACGGCGGCTTGGCAAAAAGATCGTAGCCGAACTGGCCGATATCGAGGGATATGGCTGCCGGACTTTTGCCGGAGACATATCGTTCAAAATCGGATTTTTCCCCGGGGGCTCTCGGTACGGTGCCGAGGGGTGTCGGCGCTTGCCCGGAAGGCTGGGGAGACAATGGTTGCCCCTGCTGGGCGGCTTGAGGGACGGATTTGCCCTGGACGTCCATCGGTCGTGAGGACTCCGCAGACGCAGGTGTTGTTGCCGACGCCCCTGTACCGGGAAGCGCCAGATGCGCGCAGAACATGAGGACAATAAACCGGCAGGCAAGCACAAGGACCTTGTTCCGTCGTTTCATGGAGGCGCGTCGCATGGAATCAATTCCGATCGTTGTTGGTGGTTTTAACGTCAATATTTGAAATTAGTATATCCGATCGTAACGCCTTGTCTTATCGGTGTTTGTCTGATATTTGCATCAGCGCGGTTCTGAAGGAAGACAGAAATACGCCTGGTATTTACCGATTCAATTCGTGCTCTATTTCGCGTACCACTGCCCGCTCCTCGGCGGCCTGTGCCTGCACCTCCCTGAGGGCTGAGTTCAACACGCCGTCAAATGAACTCGTCGTTCCACCGTTTTCACCAATGAAACTCCTGGCTCCTTCCATACGGGCAAAGGCCCACGTGGGCAGTGCGGTCATCACGCCCTGCTTCTTGCCGCCAACGACCCAGATGGCCGTCGTTACATCCACCAGCTTTTTGGTCGTGTAATCGGCAACCATGAGCGACCTGACCTGTTTTCCCCTGTTCCGCTGCATTTCCTCAACTGCGCAGTGGAGACTACAGACGCCGACGGTGGTTCCATCGGCATACATGACCAGCATCCGGCTTCGGGCAAAAGCGGTCCTGTCCATGCCGCACCGTTTACAGGCCTTCGGCCCTTCAACCGTGTCCGGAACGCCTGCGAGGACGAAGGTTGACAGCAAGATCAGCATAAGGAACACGATGTAATGTTTCATAGCGGCACCTGTCGAATGGATTCTTTGCCAATCTGATCTATCGCCGAGTGGCAGGTATGTTCCGTCAGCCCTCGAACGCTTTGCCGTCCCGCATCTCGATCAGTCTGCCGCCGAGCCTGGCAAGGTCGGGGTTGTGGGTCACCATGACGATGGTGAGCCCCGCGTTTCTGTTGAGATTCCGCAGGATCTCGCCGATTTCCCCCGACCGTTTCGTGTCCAGGTTTCCCGTCGGCTCATCCGCCAGAAGAATCTCGGGGCAGTTCACCAGGGCCCGGGCGATCGCCACCCGCTGCATCTCCCCCCCCGAGATCTGCCCGGGCAGATGGTTCATGCGGTGCCCCATGCCGAGCATCTGGAGGAGCCGGTCCGCCTCCCCCTCCACCCGGGGCTTCCGGTAGAACGCGAGCGGCAGGGCCACGTTTTCGCGGACCGTGAGGGTCGGGATGAGGTAGAAGTTCTGGAAGATATAGCCGAACATCTCCCGGCGTATCCGCGTCAAGGCCCGCTCCCCCAGGGCCTGTCCCGTGCCGAAGATCTTTTTGCCGGCGAGTTCCAGTTCCCCGGTGGACGGGTTCTCCAGGCAGCCCAGGAGGTTGACCAGGGTGGTCTTCCCCGACCCGGACGGTCCCATGAAGGAGACGAACTCTCCGCGCCGGATCGTGAGCGATACCCCGTCAAGGGCCCGGATCTCCTCGTTGCCGCGCGAATAGATTCTCGTCAGACCGCGCGCCTCCATCGCTACGCCATTTCCGGCCATCATCCTTCCCTCCGTATGGATTCCAGGGGACGTACCCTGCCGGCCCGCCAGGCCGGATAGATTCCGCTCATGAGCCCCACCCCCACGATGACCGCCATGGTCAGGAGGGCAAGACGCATGTCGATGGCCACCAGATTCCCGCCGGGGGCATAGGGGAGGACGCGTCTGACCAGGAGATCGGAGAGCCGGGCAAAGGCGAAGGCCAGGCCGATCCCCGCGATGCCGCCGCAGGTGCAGAGGATCAATGTTTCGGTCCAGACGAGGCGGAAGATGTCCCCCGGCATCGCCCCCATGGTCTTCATGATGCCGATCTCCTGCATCCGTTCGAGCACCGACATGAGAACGGTGTTCACGACGCCGACCATGGCGATCAGGAGGGCGATGATCGCGATGGACAGCACCATAACGCGGGCCGTGGCGATGAGCTTCATGATCGTCTGCTTCACCTGGGTGAAACTCACCACCTGTACGTCCGGGAGCTGGTACAGGGCATTCTCCAGCTTGGCGCTGTCCGCGCCCTTTTTTACCTTGATCCCGATGGTGGTGATCTTGTCCGTGGCGGCGATCCCCTGCAGGGTCTTCAGAGGGCAAAAGATCGTGCCGTCGTCCTGGGTCCCGCTCCGTTCCAGAATGCCCACCACCTTGAGCTGGACGTTCTTTTCCGGGACGAGGATCATGTCCCCCACCTCACGCTGCTCCAGTTCGGCAGCCTCGTACCCCATGACCGCCTCGGCAGCCTGTGCGTCGCGGAACCACCCCCCCTGGCGGAAGCGGAGGAACGGCTTCATAGCCGGGAACGTGGCGGGATCAACGCCGTAATAACCGGCGATCCCGCCCCCGTCCCCCTTGTTGGGGTCGAAGAACGCCTGCATCAAAATCGGGGTGACCCTGTCCACCTCCGGTTTGTCGACTATGGAATCCACCATGGACCGTGCTATGTAGCGCAGCCCCGTACCCCCCTGCAGCATCATGGTGGCAGCCTCGTAGGGGCATCCCTTGGCCATGACCATGAGCTGGTATCCCATGTTGTCGATGTCGCGGTTCAAGGCGTTCTCGTAGCCGCGGTTGAAACCGAGCAGGCTCACCAGGACCCATGAGGAGAGCATGATGCCCACCAGGGTGAGAAGGGTACGCATCTTTTTTCGCAGAAGGTTTTTGTAGGCGATCTGGAATCTGCTGATCATATCTTTACCTTTCAGCCGAATAGAAGAACTCGTCCATCAGGACGAGGTTTTTTTTCACCGCCCGGAGCAGGCCGAAAAAATCGGTCGCCGCCTCGGGCGCCGGATTCTCTATGGCGGCCACCCTGCCCGTGCCCCTGCCGCCGACGGTGTCGTAGCGCTCGAAATCCCTGATGGAAAGCCCCACGAACTGCCTCCCGAACCGGGGAGAGGTGAACTTCCTCGCCCATTGCCCCGCCATCCTCTGGATATAGAACGCCCTGATGGTGCCGGCCATGTCCAGGGAGACGAAGACCTCCAGGACACCGAACTGCCCTTTCTGATTCACGCCGTGGATGTAGCCGATCTGCTTCTTCCCCTTGTAGATCTCGTAGAGGGTGTAGGGGACATTGAGGGGGGCATAGAGGCTCGGCGCACCCCCGAGTCGCGATTCGACCTTCCGCAGCAGCGGCTCACCTCCACGGGTGGCGAACGAGAAGTAGGCCGTCTTGAAGCTCGTGGATTCCGGGAAGAGCCTGGTCACATCGTTGACGGGATTGTTCAGTTCGCAGTTGACCGCCGCCGGGACCGGAGCGGCCAGGACAAGGCACAAAAGCACTGCCCACCAGACGGGCGCGAGCGCCGCCCGGCGCCTTGATCCTTTGTCGGCATGAGATGTCATCGTTCCCCCATCGCAGTTCGTCGGCAACCAGACCTTCCGGCAGGGATCACCGGGTCGTCCAGCCGCTCCCCCAACTGTTCTTCACGAGCCCGCTCTTCGAGAGCCGGACGATGTAGCATTCCCTCGATACATACCGCTGCCCCGGGCCGAAGCTGAGGCGTTCATACAGGGGGACATCCAGGTCCATGATCGTGCCGATCGCATCGAGGAGATTGTCGCGGTAATAATTCCCTTTCATCTCCCATAGCGCCGTATCCAGGACCAGGGTGAGTATGTATGACTGCTGCGATATCCTGGTCGTGGCCACGGCGTTCGCCTCGGGGTTGAACTTTTTCACCCCCATGGTCGGCGAGGTATTGACCTTGTCCTGGGGCGACCGGGACATGCCGTAGGGATAGGTGAGGTAGGTGAAGCCCCGGGCCTTCTCATCCAGGGAAAACAAGCCACTGCCCAGGTAGGTCGATGAAGCCAGGACCATGGCCGGCCTGTCCTTCCCGTCGGCCGCGGCCGCCAGCGCCTTGAGCGATTCCGGCCCGTCCCACAGGATAATGGCGGCCGGGTTCTCCCGGGCCTGCTCCTGTTGCAGGAATTCCCCGGTCAGCGCCTCACCCTGCTTGAGGGTGACCGTCACCGGAGGCTTTTGTTCGAAATCGCGCCAGCTTTCCAGAAATCCCTGGGAAAGCGCCCGGCCTTCCGGGGTATCGCGGACAACCTGGATTACCGGCCTTCCCTTGAGCTCCTCCCTGGCGGCGAGGAAACGGGCGGCACCTTCTCCCTCCAGATAATACCCCTTTGACAGGTACAGGGTATACCAGTCGGTCGGGGATATGACCGGATAGTCGGTAATCGGGAAGATGCACGGGATGCGGTTCTCCTCGCAGAACTGGTGCACCGGCTGCCACTCCCCGGTCGTAATCCCACCCAGGATGGCGAATACCGGCTCCTTGCGGTAGTACTCCGCCAACTGGTCGCGCCAGGTTCCGGGGGGCCCTTTGAGCACCCAGCGGGACAGGGCCAGTTTCTTGATCCCGATCCCTCGCAGCATGAACTCTATGTCGGCCATGATGCGGGACCGGTAGCCCGCTGACCTCGACATGAGCCCGACCTGCCGCGGGTCGCGATAATTCGTCTGGTTCTTGTTCCTGATGAAATTCTCCAGGGGGGCCAGCATCGCGTTCCGCTCCCCGGGGCCGACGTCATCCGCGACGATCGTCGCAAAGTGGACGGTCGTGTCCGTCACTCCCGGCGAATACTCGCTGGACAGCGATCTCAGGTAGAAGATGAGGGACTTCATGTCCGCGTCGCTCAGGATGTAACGCGGCATGACGTCGCTCAGGACGCGTCCGGCCGAATCGACGCCGTTGCGCACTGCGGCGGCCAATGTCGCATCCGTATAGACCGGGCGGCGTTGGGCCGACCGGTGGGATTTCAGGGTTTGCTCGATAACCTGGGAGGGGGGGAGGGGGACGGCCTTGTTCGTGGGGGTCGAGTAGGCCTGGAAGGGTTTGAAGAGCTTGGCGCCGTTTATGGAAGGGGTGACGACGCCGTTGTCGGTCGAGCCGAGTCCGCTGCGCAGATGGCAGCTCACGCAGGCATAGGTCGTGCCGGGGATTGCGGCGCCGTCCTTGAGGGTGGCCGGCAGCGGTTTCCCCGACGGCAGGACCCCCTCGCGGTAGATCCGCTCTCCCTGACGAAACGCCTCCTGGAAAGATGGGGAAGAGGCAGGTGGCGCAGCGAAAGAGCGTGCCGGCCTGAACAAAAGGGAAAGGACGGCAAGGAAGGCCGCTACGACCGTGAGACACCGCGCGTGACCCTGTTTCATCGGATTTTCCATATGATCACTATCTCCTGACCGGGTCCCATGGGATGTATGCTTGGGAACCTGTTCGTAACCGTGCCCGGACATCTAAAGATCAAACAGGTAGGCGCCGCGGAACACCGTCTTCCCCTGCTTCACGAAGGTGAGGCTGACCTCCCAGTCGCCGGGCATGACCAACCTCACGGGGAGGAGGTAGGCCCCCTTTGCGGAACGGGAGAAATCCTTGTCGCCGCTGGCATGGGCTCCCCTCATGGAGGGCATGTCCGCATCCCCCTTGACGGCGAACGACGTGTCGCGCACGCCGCCAAGGGTGAATATCTCCACCCGCATGACGGCCGTCCCCAGTTTCGGCGGTTTGACGAAGCTGTAGGTGAAGTAATTCTGCGCCCCAAGGGGTATCTTCTCCCCCGGTTTCGGAAGGGGCTGAAAGCCGCTTCGCATGCTGGATAGGGGCGCGGCAGGGGCTCCCGACAACAATACGGCGTCTGTGATGAGCACAACCATCAGCGCAGGGATTACAATCCTCATACCATGCTCCTCCTGAATCAGTGGGACGTAGGGGCGATCTCCCCTTGGGCGGCGGCCAGCGCCTCGGCCCAGTTCGCGGTCGTTCCACCATTGGCCGCAATGAACGAGCGGGCCGCGGCTTCTGTCCCGAAGGCCCATTTGGGACGTTGGGTCATGACCCCGCGCTTCCTGCCGCCGATCACCCAGATCGCCTTCCCGGCATCGATCAAAAGCCGCGTGTCGCGGTCGGCGACCAGGATCGAGGTTACGGGACGCCTCTTGTTGGCATCCAACTCGGTAACGGCGCAGTGCAGGCTGCATACCCCCGCCCGGCCGCCGTCCCGATAGTGGATCAGCATCCTGCTGTAACCATAGGCCTTGCGATCCATGCCGCACGTGGTGCAGGAACGGTGTTCCCGGATGTCGTCCTGGGCCGGTGCGGGAGCGGCCAGGCAGGCGAATGCGCCGATGGCAAAGGTGAGTATCACGAGTATTCTGGAAATCATTTTTTGCCCCTTGCGTCAGGATTGAAACGGCTACGGCAATGCGGCAAGAACGGCGTCGAACCGGGAACCGTTCTGGTAGTCCTCACTCATCCGGATGATGCCGGTGCTGTCGATGACGACGGTGGTCCCCATGGTTGCCTGATAATTATTGAGCAGGACATGCCCCGTGTCCGCCAGGACCTGGAAGCTGCCGGCAAAACCGTTCGCCGCGGCCGAACCGGCGGCGTCCGCGACGGAGCCGGAAACGTAATCAACGGCATAGAAGCCGACAGCGGGATAGGAGGGCATCGTGCCGCGGATGCTGTCCATGTGACTGTCGCAGACCGGGCACCACATGGTGAAGTACAGGACAATGCCCTTCCGGGCGGCGAGTGCCGACGCAAGGGTAACGGTTGCGCCGCTGGTGTCGCTAACCGAGAAATCGGGCGCCCGCTGGCCCACGGAGGGTCCTGTGGAGCCCGGCTGGACCGGGGGCCGCTTGTCCTCCCCGGAGGGGAACAGGTTATCGCCGCACCCGGCCAGGACCAGCATCGCGAGCAGCAGGCAGCAGTGTCTAGCGAAACGCATAGCGGACCCCCACGGTGATGATATCGGTGGTGGGAAAATTCTTCCCCCAGCCGTCCGCCTGGATGGCATGGTTCCATCCGGCCCGCACGGTCCAGTCGCTGTCGGTGTTGGCATAGGCAAGGGTTCCCCCAACCGACTGTTTCGTGAAGGCGGTCGTGCCGTCCCGCATACCGTTGAAGCTGCCGTCCCCCTCGGTCAGGTACGTATAGGAGACGGTGCCGATCACCTGGTCACCGCCGGTGCCCAGGACATAGCTGTAGCTCAGGGACGCGCCTACCGACAACCGGTCTCCCAGCTGTTTGCGGTACGGCTCCACGTATCTGCCGTACTCCCGGTTGACGGAACGTTCGAAATAGGTGCCGTAACTCAGGGCAACGGAGGCGCTCCAGGGCTGGATGGTCTTTTCGATGAGCAGGTTGCCGTCGAGGCGGTAGAATCCACGGCCGGTGATGTCGAAACTGCTCTTCTCGTCGTCGTAGGGGGAGATGCCGGTGGGGAGGAGGAGGGACAGCCCCAGGTTGACGGACGGGATCATGTCCTCCGGTTCGCGCACCCGCCAGGCCGACGTGTCCTCAAACAGCTCGTACCACAGGGAAACCGTGGCGTCGCCGAGGCCGTCCGAGTGGGAGGAAACCCCGGAATAGTTGTTGTCGTTCCACACGTAGGGAAGTACGACGCTCGCCTGCCAATCCCTGAAAAACCTCTGGGCGTATCCCAGGTTCACGCGGTACTGCTTCAGGTCCGATCCGGGCGGATCGGGGGTGTGCCTGCCGTCCTGGTTCCAGAAGCCGTCGTAGATCTCCATGTCAAGGGAAAGGTCGGCCACGGCCCGGGCGTATTTCGGCACGAGCAGGGAGGTGGGGGAACCGCCGCCGCAGCAGGAGCCTGCCCAGGAAGGTCGCGGGACGATTGCGGCGCCCCCTGCCAGGAGGGCTGCCGCAATCATGAGTGCCGGCATACGGCCGATCTGCCGTGGCGCGCCCATGTCAGGGGATGACGGTGAAGCTCTGGTAGCCGTTCGTTGCGGAGGGGGCGGCGCCGTCGGTCGTCTTCTGCTCGCCGTTGACCGTGACCTTGACGTAGACCTTGCCGGGCACCCCGGACGAAAGCCCGGTCAGCCCGGCGGCCGACCAGTGGCCGTTGCCGCCGTCCGTGGCGCTGACCCAGTTCGCGGCGTCGGTGGATACCTGGACGGCTATGGCGTTGACCGTCCAGGTTGCGCCGGTCTGGTCCTTCAGTTGGCTCCCCACCTTCACCGCAGGGAAGCTCATCATGGTTTCCTTGGTGGCGAGGAACAAGCCGAAGGTGTAGCTTCCCCCGGCACCGCTGGCAAGGCCGTCGTTGAACAGGTAGTAGGTCCGTTTCTCTGCGCCGGTCATGCCCGGTATGGCGTCACTGACGCCGGAGAGCTTGGCGAGGGTGGTGCTCCCCATGGGCATGGCAACCGTGGGATAGAAGGAGGCCGTCTCGCTGCCGATCATCACCTTCAGTTCCCAGACCCCCATGGAGAGGCCGTTCATCATGTTGGCCATGACATAGTAGACCGTGCAGGTATAGGTCCCGTCTCCGTTATCGATAACCGGATCAGCGGGGGTGGAATGGTTCCCGCTCGACATGTGCATCAACGGTTGCAGGGAAACGGGTTTCCCGGCAGCCGGCGTGCCGCCGCCCAGGTTGGTCAGCTTGATCCTGAAGCTTGTCCTGCCCTGGACGGGAGCCATCGTGCCGGGAATGTATTCGACCCGGTAGCTCGTGGTCAGTGCGGTCTTGTTGAAGGGAAGGGGGCCGAGCTTGTCGATGGTCAGCCTGGTCTTGTTCAGGCTGCTGCTTTGGAATTCCACCAGGGCTGTGGTGTAACGGTTGGCTATGTCCTCAGGGATGGCTGTCCCCGACGCCGTGGACACCGCAGCACCTAATTTCCTGCCGTCGAGCGTGCCATCGGCAAGGTCGTCGGCCAGGACATCGATCAGCTCGAACTGTTTGGACGGGTCGTTGATGAGGTCCTTGGTCAGTTGGCTGAAAGCGGCGACGTGGAGCCCGGCCAGCCGCTGCTTGTCGGAGGATGCGGTGGACATGTTCACGAACGCCGGCTTCACGGAACAATCGGGGGTAAAGCCGAAGGCGGCGTTAAATTCGGCCTCGGCGGCGGCCTTGCTCGTGCCGCCGGCCACCATCTTCCGGATGATGGTGCTGGAAGGGTCTATGGTCACATTCGAGCCGCCGGCCAGGCTGCCGCCTGCGATATAAGCGCTGAGCGTCCCCAGAACTACCGCCCTGCCGCTGGCCGTCTGGTCCGCCTCGTCGTCAAAGGTGCCGCTCGTGGCCTCAAAGACCAGATCATTGGCAAGGGCCGCCGTGGGGATGGCGATGGTGTACGATCCGTCGCCCGCCGTGATTGCCGGGCCCGCCACCACCGTCCCGGCAACCGTTGTTACCTTGACCTTCGCGCCGTTTGCCGGACCGGCCAGGACCGAGCCTGAGACCGTTGTCGTCGCCACAGGGGAACTGCCGCCACCCGAACCGCCGCCACAGCCGGACATGATGATGGCCATACACGGTAACAACAGAGTTTGCATACAACGCCGGAATGATCTCATTGCGCACTCCTTTGATCGGTTGTCTTGCGGGAAAATCGTTTGCAGGCTCTCTGCTCCGGGAGGATGATGATAAGTATATCTGTCTGCATCGCTTTGTGTCGTCAGGGTATGTCCGATATTTGCATCGGTGGGGGATTGCCGGGAACTCGGAATTTGTCCTATGGTCACTCCTGTTCCTCCCCCGGCGTCGAGATGCAAAAAACAGGGTGCGCCCCGTGATGGCGACGCACCCGTTCTGCTGTTACATCTTACAACCCGATGTTACCATTTGCCTGCTACCGGAGTATCTCCGGCAATGCCGAAATTGTAGATGACGTCTGTCGGCGGTGTCCACGTTCCAGTGCCGCTCACGTTCAGGAAGAACTGACCGGCTCTGAACACGCCGACCTTGGTTTTACCGGTACCGTTCCAGTCACCCGTTACCGGAGTGTCCCCTGACAATCCGAAATTATAGATGACGTCCGTTGGTGGGGTCCAGGTCCCGGTGCCGCTCACGTTCAGGAAGAACTGACCGTTTCTGAACACGCCGATCTTGGTTTTACCGGTGCCGTCCCAATCTCCGGTTACCGGAATATCCCCTGCCATGCCGAAATTGTAGACGGCATCTATGCCCGGATCAAACACGCCGTTGCCGTTCATGTCCAGGAACCATTGACCGTTTCTGAACACGCCGACCTTGGTTGTCCCGTTGCCGTTCCAGTCTCCGGCTACCGGGATATCTCCTGGGAGCCCGAAATTGTAGATGACGTCCGTTGGCGGGGTCCAGGTCCCGGTGCCGCTTACGTTCAGGAGAAATTGGCCGGCTCTGAACACGCCGATCTTGGTCTTCCCATTGTTGTTCCAGTCTCCGAACACCGGGACATCCCCCGCGATACCGAAGGAGTGCGTCGCATCAATGCCGCTGTCCCATGCTCCGTTGCCGTTCGAGTCCAGATACCACTCGTCGGTTGTGCTACGGAAGACGCCGATCTTGGTTGCCACTATGGGTGCCGCAGGCGGGGTCACCGTAACCGCCACGGGCGCGGAAACGGCCGTGGCTCCCAAGCTGTTATAAACCTTGGCCGTCAGTGACAACGTTCCCGCATTAACACCGGAAAAGTTGAACGTGTACGGCGAGACGGTGGCCGAACCTATCAGGCTGGGGCCGTTGTAGTATTCCACCCTGAGGACCGTCGCCGTGCCGCCGGCCGTGGCGGTGGCCGTCAGCGGAATGGTTGCCGGTGCGACATAGGCCGCCCCGGCCAACGGTGTGGCAATGGCCACGGTTGGTGCGGTCCAGGTGGGGGTTGTTACGTTCCTGACGGCCGATGCCGGCGAATTGCCTATATCGTTGAAAGCAAGGATTCGATAACGATACGTCGTGGCCGAAGCGACCGTTGTGTCGGTATAGGTGAGCACGGTCTTGTCGTATATGGTCGCTATGGTGGTGTACGTGGTGCTTGTGGCGCCCGTGGCCCGCTGGACCAGGTAACCGGTCGGCGCATTGGTCGCGGTCGAAGCGGCATTGGCTGTCCAGGTCACGACTACCTGTCCTATGGTTGCCGCGGCGGTGGGCCGGCCCGGGGCAAGGGGCGCGACACCGGCGACCGTCAGGACCAAGGGGCGCATCATGTCGTTTTCTTCATGTCCCAGCAGATGGCAGTGCCATACGTATTCCCAACCGAAGTTGGTCACCACGTTGCTTTGCTGGGCCACCGCCGCCACACCCGGCGGAGGAAGCACAGGATAGAAGTTGGTCGTGGAGTTCGCCGGGGTAGTCGGATCCAGCACCCGGCTGCTGTTGGGGATCGGGAAGGGGAGTATCTGGGAGGTGGGCCTGATGGCCACGATGAGGTCTTCCATCGGGTTCGTCCTGATGGTTTCCTTCCAGCCGATCTCTTCCGGGTACGGGGGTTTCAGGACGTTGGTCCAGTCGACCCGGTTGACCACCTGCATGTTGAACAGGTGGAAGTGCATGGCATGGGAGTCGACGCCCAGGTGGGAAAGGCGCCAGATGATGGTCTCGCCATCGTTCATGATCTCGGTCGGCGGGTCGATGTAGCGGGCGAGGCCCAGGACAAAGCCGGCGCCGACGCTCGGCGTAAGCGGGTTGGGGGTCGAGCCGAGCCTGATGTCCATCCGCCCGTAATCCACGTCGAACCCTTCGGTCAGATTTTTCCCGGTCATTGCCAAGTCCCCGGTAAGCAGGGCGACAGCCGTGGCGCCCGAGGCGTTGCTGCCCGCAGGCGGCACCAGGAAGACCTCCGGTTGGCTCGTGTAACCCGAGCCCGGGTTGGTGATGGTGATGGAGCCGACGGTATTGAGGGTCGGGATCATTACCGAGCAGGTGGCTGCCACGCCAGGGGCGGGAGGCGCCGATACGGTGCAGGTCGGGGCCGTCACGGTGTTGGTGTAGTTGGAACCCGGCTCGTCGATGGTGATGGCGTTGACCGCACCGCCCGATATGGTTGCCACGGCAGTCGCCTGCACGCCGCCGGCGGTCGGGGCGCCCAAGGTGACGGTCGGCACCGTGGTATAGCCGCTGCCGGTCGTCAGGAGCGTGATGGCGCCGATGGGATTAAGGCCCGCCGTGGCGGTAGCGCCCGTGCCGCCGCCGCCGACGATGACAACGCTCGGGGCCGTCGCGTAATTGGCGCCTGGTGCCGTTGTCTTGATCCTGGAAAGGGCCTTGGCCGTGCCTGAAATATTCAGGGTTGTCTGGTAACCCATGACATAGTTGTCGGTCGTCCCCGTTTTGAAGTGGGGGCCGGAGGGAAAGGCTGCGTTATAGGCCAGTTGGGGCACGATGGGCGGCGGCTGGGATGCCGCAAATACCTGGGGCAGGGCCGCTTTCAACGCCTTCAGGCTGGGGCCGTCGGTGGCCGGGGTTTCGATCGCGGGCAGGGTGCCGGTTACGGGCGAGTTGCGGTTGAAACCGGGTTTAGCCGAGGAGCTGAAGTCCATGCTTGAAGATTTCGTCCCCGCGATCCTGATCTGCATGACGGTACGGGTGTTGGGACCGAAACCGGGCGGGGTCGTGGGCGCGGCGCCGACGCCCCTCTGGTCCGGGTCGTCGCTGTAGAAGTCGTTGAGCGGCCAGAAGTTGGGCATGGGGGCCGGCGCGTCGTTGTACAGCATGACCACGTCGCCGTTGCTGAATTTTGACAGGTCCACGATGACGTCCGCGCGCACCGCCGGCAGAATGAAGAGCGTTTTGCTGGTGACGCCGGCCAGGGGGATGCTCTGACGGTTATATTCGAAATCCACCGGTTGCTGCGGGAGCATCGCGACCTGAGCCAGGAGTCCTCCCTCGTTGCCGATCTGGATCCACGGAGGTCCTTGGGTCGTCGGGTCGGGGACACCGCCGTCGCGGCCGTCGATCGGCCAGGTCGGATAGGTTGCGTTGGGCGCCGCCGGCACCATGGAGACCTCGGTGCAGTTGGCCGCAGTGAAGGTATTCCCTGTCTTGCATATGGCGCCGGTCACCCGGTCCTTCGCGTAGTACAACTGCAAGTTGAGCGCGCGGTCGTTGCAGGCGTTCAGGATGCGGAAACGGAGGGCATCCGGCGGCAACGTGACGTAAGGGAAGGCGGTGCCGTTGACGACCATGGTATCGGCAAAGGTCTCCGGGATGAGGGTCGGGCTCGGCAGGGTGAGGTTCAGGGGGAGCGCCGGCGGAATCATGAACGGGGCATAATCCCACCTGCCGTTGGGGGTGTTCCCCGTCGGGTCGAAGGGGTTCTCTATGGGCATATACTCGTGGGGCATCCACAGGTTTCCGCCCGTGGTGTTGACATAATACGCCCAGAGCGGGTCCGTGTTCAGGGTGTAATCGGTGTGGACATATTTCCCGGCGGGCAGGGTGGCCCAGGCCGCCGTTGCCGCAGCCGAGAGGGTTGTGGCGTCGTTCACGAAGAACTTGTCCTGGATGACCAGGGGGATGCCATAGTGGTACGCGCCCCCACCGGCAACGGGCGCCCCCGGTGCAGGCCCCTGGAGTACGCCTGACTGGTCGGGCAGGAGCTTGGCATTGGTCGGATTCATGCCGTAGACGTTGGTGCCCGAGATCATGTCTTCCTCGTACTGGTCATACAGTAGATAGGGCGCGGCCATGCCGGCATAGACGTTCAGGCGGGTGATCCCGTAGGCGTGGTCGTGGTAGAACATCAGCCTGGCACTCTGCTCATTGGTATAGTAGTAGGTCCCGATCCCGTCGTTTCCGATCGGCGAGAAGCAGGTCGTGCCGCCCTTGCACGGAACTGCGGTGCCATTGACGACAGAGCCGTTGACCATGTCGGGCACGTTCTGGAAACTCGCCCCCTTGGGATAGGAGGTGATTTCCCCGGCAGGGGTAATCCACTGGTGAGGCGTCCCGTCGCTGATCCACGGGGTTGCGCCGCCGTGGAGGTGAAGGTCCGCGCGGTTCTGGGAGTACATCTCAATGCCGCCATTGGGTCCCGTCCCGGCCCCCATGATGGTGGTGTCCACCGGCAGGGGGAGGAGGCTTCCCGCCGGGAGATTGTTGTGGAACTTGAGGCGCACCGGCTTGCCGTTGCCGTTCACGCCGGCCGGCTTGGTCGGATCATAGGACTTGGCAATGATCGCCGGACCAAGGTACTGCTGAATACCATTGGGGGCGCCGGCCGGGCCGTTGATCTGCGCGTACCCCCTGAGGGTGGCCCCGGTTGCGGGCAGGTCCGAGTGCATCTGCTTGTTGAACTGTCCCACCTCGATTTCGTAATAATCCGAGGCCGGGTTGGCGGATGTGCCGTTGCCCGCGAAGGTCGTCGTATCGGGAACAGCCAGGGGGATGTACTGCCCCAGGTTGTTCGCGTTCGTGGCCCCCAGGCCGGGGAGCGAGTCGACGAACTTCCTGATGTTCGGGCTGTAGGCGAAGTTGGGCTTGGTATAGTCGACGACAGGGTTCCATCCGATCCCCGGCGGGTAGAGGGGGTTGGCCGGAGCGTTCGGTATGGGCCCGGGCAGCGGAGCCGCGGCCACGGCCATGGGAGCGGCCAGCATGGTCACCACCAGGACCAGCTTTTGCCATAGTAATGAGCAGCATCGCTTATTCATTGTCCGCCCCCCTTTCCTGTTGTGTCAGGAGCCGCTGTTCCGGATTCCTGTCCTTCCACGACCTTTTTGATGTACTTTTTGGCATCCTGCCGTTTCTTGATCGCGGCATCCCTCTGCTCACGCGCGCGTATGGCAGCGGCTTTGTCCCGTCGTTCTGCCGCCGCTTTCTGCTCGGGCGTCAGGGGGACGGCGCCTGAATCCTGCTGCGCGTAGGTTGCGCCGATCCCCAGGGAGGATGCAGCTACCACCACGATGCACGTCGTTACTACTAAAAGTCTGAATCGGTTCATGGCCAGCAGAAAAAGTTTGAATCTATTCATAATATCTCTCCTTCCTTTTTGATTTGCCAACACGACAAATCGGCCTCATTAACAGCACGGTCACGTTGCGGCACAAATCCTCCTTTCGTGTTTGATGAAGCGATCCCGGGAGTTCATTGGCGCGACATGGTTTTGAGCCAGGAGGCCCCATGCAACTTGGCCAGATCGTTCCTCACGATCATCTCCGGAGGGACATCCGCCGTCTGTTGCTGCTCGGATTCCCGGGCAGCGGCACTCGTCTGTTCCTGTGCTCCCTCCCCCGCCTGTCCGGGGCGGTTGGAGACGGGCACCTGTTCGGTTGTTCCGATACATACCGCCTCATAATGATCCGGGTATTCCACGACCCGGCAGTCAGTGGCCCCAAAGACCACGCACGGCATCAACACTATCCCCGGCAAAATAATCTTTTTCATGGCTTCAGCCCTCTCGATTACTGCTTGACCTCGAGAAGCTCCACTTCGAATACCAGCGTGGCATACGGCAGGATGAGATTGCCCGCCCCCTTCTCCCCATAGGCGATCTCCGGGGGGCAGACCAGCTCTGCCTTGCCTCCCGGTTTCATCCTCTGCAGCCCCTCGTTCCAGCACTTGATGACGCCGTCCATCTTAAGCTCGAGCGGCTCCCCCCGTTTGTAGGAACTGTCGAATTCCTTCCCGTCGGGGAGTGTGCCGCGGTAGTTGACCTTTACCGTGGCGGTCGGGCTCGGACTGGGCCCGCTGCCATCCTTGATCGAGCGATAGACCAGTCCGGAATCGGTCTTGAGCGCGCCCTTTTCCCCGGCTGACTTTTCAAGGAACTCCTTGTTCTGTCCGGCCAGCTTTTGCCCCAGGGCCTTGCGGCGCTCAACGGCCAGCTCGTTGATCTTCCCCGCGTAGGCGCTGAGATCCCCCGTAGGGCCCTTGCCGGTTGCGGCGTGGGTGAGCCCCTGCTTGACCAGTTCCAGTTCGCCGCGCGTCAGGTTGAAGTCGGCAAGATCACGGTATAAAACCAGGCCGATGGCATAGATCGTCTCCAGGTTCTCGATCCTGGTCTGATCTTCCTGTGCCGTGGCCTGCTTGTCTTTTTGCTGTCTCGCCTTTCGTTCGGCGGCAAAGTTTTTCATGGTTGCCACCAGCTCCTCATCGGACATGAGGAGCTTCTCGCCCCCCATCGCGTCCTTCATGCCTTTAAGCACCATACCCGGGTCCATCTCGGCCCCTTGCCGCCTGAGGTTTCTGCCCATATCGACCCCAAGGCCATAACTCTGTTTCTCTATGGGCGTTTTGAGGGCCGGTGCCTCGCCGGCAACCATCTGGGCGGACAGAAGCACCACCCCTAAAACAACAATCCATTTGAATGTCATAGTCGTCTCTCCTTTGTGGGCTAAGCCCGGGTTGGGATTAGTATAGTGGCTGAACCCAGCCGAATCTGTTTCCATGCTGGTTTGGTGGCCTTCCACCCTGCTCGGCTGTACCGGTGCCAGGCTGGCGCTCAACAGGCCCAGGAATGCGGACGCTGACAACACGAAGCCGAGATACGATGTGGAGGCCCTGTTGGTGAGGAAGAGCGCGATGCCGCCGAACAGCGCGGTCAAGGTCCAGAACAGGAGCGTCACGTTCACTGGAGAGATGTTCTTCCGCACCATCAGGTAGTGCAGGTGAAGGGTGTCTGCCTGAAACGGATTCCTGCCGTTCATGAGCCTCACGAACAGCACCCGGAGCGTATCGAAGATAGGGATGAGCAGCACAAGCACCGGGAACAGGCAATCCACCGGAGATTTTGCATCCTGTGTCAAAAGCACGGCGGTGAAGGACAGGGAGAAACCGAGAAAGAGACTCCCCGAGTCTCCCATGAAGATTCTGGCATTGGGGAAGTTGTACAGGAGGAATGCGCCCAGAGCCCCTGCAAAGGCAAAACAGACAACCGCCACCGGCATGTTGCCCGTGAGGAGGGCGGTAATCCCCATGAACAGGAACCCCAGGAGCGATACGCCTCCGGCAAGGCCGTTGAGACCGTCCAGAAGGTTGATGGCGTTGGTGATGCCGATGACGCTCAGGTAGGTGAAAGGGGTACTTAACCAGCCCAACGCAACCAGCCCCAGCGGGCCGTACGTCCCGACATGGTGAATCGTCAGATCACCGCAGAATATGACGATCGTTGCCGCTGCCGTCATCCCGGCAAACTTGGTTTTCCACCCGAGGGACGCGAGGTCGTCGATGGCTCCCATGCCGACCAGAAGGAACGACGCGACAATGTAAGGCGTCAGGGCGCCGGTGTCGTTTTCCATGAACAGAAACGGCAGTACGCCGACAAAGAACGCCACCCCACCCCACCGGGGGGTTGTCTTGCTATGCAGTCGTCGTCCACCCGGCGCATCCAGGCATCTGCATGCCGTGGCAATGCGGATGACAAACGGCATGACGGCGGCCGTGAGCAGGAACGAAACGAGACAAGGAATGACGGGTTTCATAGATGTCCTCGCAGAGCCTGGCTGAGATGGCACTTATGGGGCCGGTTGTTGTACATCAGCTACCGGGGTGGTCTGTGACTTTGCCGCTTGCTCAAATGTTCACTGTACCAACCTGACCGCGATATAGAGACGGCGGAGTTGGCCGGGGAAAGTGCAGCAAGCAGTACTTAGCAGGGATCGGCATTTGAAATAATTATATCCGATCTCGTAAGTCGGAAAATTCGGTGGATGTCCGTATTATTTATAGGTATTTCAAACGTACTACTTAGGTGTTTGTATGGTGGGGAAATGCCGTCTGTCCTAGGAGAGGCACAACGACGTCAGCAACAGGAGAGGTGAACGGTGTTGCCTGAGCCATGCCGGTCCCCAGGGGGATAAAAACGAGGCCGTTTGCACCGGCAAACGGCCTCGTCAGACCTTGGGCAGAGGACATCACCATGCGGATCTGCCACTCATTTCATTCCGTTCTCTCAGGTTCATTCGTCGCCATGGCGGTCTAAAGCCGCCGCTACCACCTCTTGCCATGACAATTGTAGCAACTCAGTGGCTGGCCTTTGGAGGCGGAATCGATGCTGTGGCAGCTGATGCAACTGCTCACGCCGTTTTTCTCCACATACGTGGGATGGCTGCTCTTCGGATTGGTCCAGCCAAAGGGATGGGACGTGGTGCCGGTGGCCGTACCTCCCGTGTTCACGGTGTCCGTACTCGTACCGGTGGAACTCCCTTCGCTGCTCCGACTTTCATACTCATTTTCACCACTTTTGGCGGGCCGGTAAATCACGTTCCGGGTTACGGTGCTGCTGTTGCCGGAGGCATCCGTCGCGGTGACGGTAATGGTGTACAGTTTGGCGCTGGTAAAGGTAAGCCGCTGCCTGAAAATGCCGTTTGTCACCAACTGGGTGTACGTTTTGCCGGCCATGGTGATAGCCACGGTGATCTCCTTGGTACTGTTGGTGACCGTACCGAAGAGGATCAGGTAGGAACGGCTGGTGGTCATGTCCTGGGCGGGATTGGTGACCGCCAGTGTGAACTTGGATGTATCGTATGACACTGTCCGCTTGACGCTGGAGGTGTTGCCCGCCAGGTCGGTCGCCACGATAGTGATGGTATTCACGCCCGGCGCCAGATTGACGGAGGCGCTGAAATTGTTGCCGCTCATGGTGGCGGATTGGGGGCTGCCGCCGTTGGTGGTGATAGCCACCGTGGAGGTTTCGTTGACGCTGCCGGTCACGGCGGCGAATGACGATGTCGTGGTGCTGTTGTCGATGGGGGCCGCAACCGTCAGTACCGGAGCAGCCGGATCATAGTTGATGGTGCGGGTATCGCTTTTCTGGTTGCCGGCGCTGTCGGTGGCGATGACCGTAATGGTGTTGGCCCCGGCAATCAGGGTGATGGCGGTGGAGAAGGAGCCGTCGGACATGATGGTGACGTTCTGGCCGTTGACGGTGACGGACTGGGTGCCGGCACTGACGCTGCCGCTGATGTTGAGCGTGGCATTGTTGGTATATGAACCGTCGGAAAGAGCCGAGACCGTAAGTGTCGGGGCGCTTGACCGTATCGTAATGCCGAAGGCGCTGGAGGCGCTCCCCCCGGCCGTGGTGACGGTGACGGTTCCGGCGCCGGCGGCGGCATTGGCGGCGACGTTGACCGGCAGGCTGACCGAGGTGGCGGTGGCGGTGGCGGTGGCCGTACCGCCGGTAACCCCGCTGTTGCTGAAGCTTACCGCTGCGCCGGCCAGGTTGGCGCCCGCGATGGTGACGACCTGATTGACTGCCCCCTGCACGAGGCTGTTGGGGGAGACCGAACTGATTGCCGGTAGCGGAACGGCGCTGGCGGTGACGCTGAAGGCCTTGGAGGCGCTGCCGTTGGCCGTGGTGACGGTGACCGTCCCGGCACCGATAGCAGCGGCGGCCCCGACACTGACCGGTACGTTGATGGCGGTGGCGGTCCCGGTGGCTGTGCCGGCGGTGATCCCGCCGTTACTGAAGCTCACCGTGGCGCCGCTCAGGTTGGTGCCGGTTATGGCGATGGTTTGACCGGTAGCTCCCTGGGCGAGGCTGTTGGGGGAGACCGAACTGATCGTCGGCGTCACGGCGGGGCTGGCGGTGACGTTGAAGGTGCTGGAGGCACTGCCCCCGGCCGTGGTGACGGTGACCGTCCCGGTGCCGATGGCGGCGGTGGCTGCCACGCTGACCGGCAGGCTGATGGACGTGGCGGTCCCGGTAGCCGTTCCGGCGGTGATCCCGTTGTTACTGAAGCTTACCGCGGCGCCGCTCAGGTTGGTGCCGGCGATGGTGACGGTCTGGCCGGCAGCCCCCTGTACGAGGTTGTTGGGAGCCACCGAACTGATCGTGGGCGCCGGCAGGGTGGCCGGGGCAACGGTAAAGGGGGCGGCGATATTCACGATCTCGGAGCCATGGTCAGGGTTGTTGGCGTCTGGGGTCCAGCCGGAACCGAAGGCCGCTCCCCCGGCGTCGTACTGGTTGCCGTACCAGCCGACCTTCCAGGTGTAGGTGCCCGGCGTTGCCGGTGCAGGCGCGCTCAGGGTCGCGGGGTAGGTGGCCGAGTTGCCCATGCCGCTGTCATTGCCGGTGGAGCGCGTCAACTCGACGCTGTTCTGGTCATAAAGCACGGCCCGGAACCAGCCGGTGCGGTAGCCGCCGGTAATGGTGACCGTTACCAACTCGCCCGGGGCGTAGGAACTCTTGTTGGTTGTGCCCGCCACATTGATGGAGCTCTTGGCGCTGCTCGGATGGGTGCCGTGGGCATGGCACCCGTTGCAGGTGGCAACGACCGGCGAGGAATGGCAGCCGGAGCATCCCTGGCTGGTGAAGTAGCTGGATTGGGCCAACGCCTCGGAACCCCACAGGTGTGCCATAATCACTACTATTGCGAAGAAACTGAGTAGAGTCGCCGCGACTATCTTCATAATTCTCTCCTTTCTGTTGTGTCCTCTACGGCCATTCGCCGAACTAATCATGAGTTCAAAGTATAATCCAGCACGCCGGGCTCCATGTAGCGGAAGATGTCCGATTTTTGCATCAGTGTTTGGAACACGGTTGCTGGGTCGTTATCTTATTTATTGCCGGGGCTTGCCCAAAAACGGAGCTGATAGGACAAACACTTAACGCAATCGGGAGAACAACCTACGAATTTCATCCGGTTCTCCTAGTGCAAATACGGACATCTGCTCATTTAATCTTCGGAAACGGCATGTTATCTAATAGGAAAAGCAAACAATTTCGGCCGAGTCGCGTGAACCGGTGAACCTCCTCCTTTTGCGTCATTCGCCCGCCTTGCTCCGGGGGCGGCCTGCCTGGAAAAATTGTTCCGGTTTGAGACAAACGATTGTTTATCTGGCATAATGTAAACACTATGTCCACTGCTTGCAGCGGGCATGTGAGGTTGCCGTGGAAACAAACAATAATGGGAATTCGACAACCCCATCCTCAAAAATGAGGCCCCGCAGGGAGGCATCTCAGCCGGGCTCCGTGTCGATAGCGCCCCCGGCCCGAGCGAAGGGTGGGACACAGATGTGGTGGCTTGAACTTGAGGCGCAGAGGAACGAACTGGAGATGCGGAATGCCGAGCTTCTCCGGTCCGTGAACGAGACGGAAAAGGTCTTGCAGGAATACAAGGAACTGTTCGATCTTGCGCCGGTCGGCGGCGTCATCCTCGGGCCGGACGGGTGCATTCGCACTGTCAACCGGGCGGGCGCCAAAATATTGGGGAGCGGACCTTCCGAACTGGTCGGCCTGCGGTTGGAGCAGTTTGTCCCGGATGCCGCACGCCAACTCTACCTGGACTTTGCCGGTAAGTTGTTGGGGGAAAGACGGCAAGCCGACTGCGAGGTGGAGCTCGTGAAGGAGGGAAACTGCTCTGTTATCCGTTTCGAGGGGGGAAGCAGTACGTCGGGTGATGAATGCCTTGTCGCAATGATCGACATTACCGACCAGAGGGCGCCCGACGAGTGGGTGGGCAGGCCCACGGGTAATCCGGAGTCGCGGATGCAGGCGTTGGCCGAAGAACTGGCCCGGACAAAACAGGAATGTTCGAGAGAAGCCTCCCGGCATAAGAAATGGGAGGAGACGCTGAAAGATTCACTGATGCGGCAGCGGATACTCGCGTCCCATCTCGTGACCATCCGGGAAGAAGAGCGGGCGAGCGTTGCGCGGGAGATCCACGACGAACTGGGGCAGATGCTGGCGTCCCTCCAACTGAACGTGTCGCTCATAGCGCTGGAATACCGCGACCACAAACAGCTTGTGGCCAGGGCCAAGCAAATGGAGCAGTTGGTCAGTTCGTCGATCATGACCGTGCAACGCATCTCTGCGGGGCTACGGCCCGTGATGCTTGATCTGCTGGGGCTTGCCGATGCCATGGAGTGGCAGGCCCAGGAGTTCCGGAAGATGAGCGGAATCCCTTGCACGATCAACATGCAACCGATGGAAAAGAAGCTGGATCGGAACCTGTCAACGGCGATTTTCCGGATCTTCCAGGAAGCGCTGACCAATGTCGTTCGCCATTCCGGCGCGACGCGCATCCAGGCGGACCTGGCGGTACGGAAGGGGTGGCTGACCCTGGCGGTGCGCGATGATGGCCGGGGCATTACCGAAGAGGAAAAGAAGGCCCATTTCTCTCTCGGTATAGCAGGGATGCGGGAACGGGCCGAGGCGTTCGGAGGCAAACTGAGGATCTGTGGTTCCCTGCACCGTGGGACCATACTCTTTGCACGCGTCCCATTGGGAAGGAAGGAGGAACGTAATGCCCACGAGGATTCTTGTAGCGGATGATCACGCAATATTCCGGGAAGGGCTCAAGATGGTTGTTGCTTCGACGGTTGACATGACCGTTGTCGATGAGGCGGTCAACACGCAGGAACTACTGAGCAAGGTGCAGAGCAACGACTACGACATGGTGGTTCTCGATATCTCCATGCCCGGCAGGAACGGGCTCGATGCCCTGGTGGAGATGAAGAACATCAAGCCGAGGCTGCCGGTTCTCGTACTCAGCATGCATCCCGAAGAACAGTACGCGCTCCGCGCGTACAAGTCAGGGGCATCCGGCTACTTGACCAAGGGAAGCCCCTCCAAGGACCTCCTCGATGCGTTACAGAAGATTTCAATGGGGAAAAAATATGTGAGTGCCGCCCTGGCGGAATCACTCGTCACCGTTATCAGCGACCCCAATGGACAGGATCTCCTCCATAGCCTCTCCAACCGGGAATACCAGGTGATGAACCTGATCGCCTCCGGGAAGACGGTCGGCAAAATTGCCGTCGAGCTTTCCCTAAGCGTCAAAACCGTTAGTACCTACCGCGCCCACATCCTTCGCAAACTGAACATGAAAAACAATGCCGAGCTTACCCGGTTTGTCATCGAGAATGATATGCTGTAATAGCAACGCTACCGGCACCCATCACGGCTACGGTATATCGGTCCGGGTAGCGGGGCGCTTTCGTGAACCGTCAGTGGTTATGCCGGATCAGGGGTAAAAACTGTAGCAGATTGCTTTATAATTCATTGGTTTTATAGTTGATTATTTTGCTTTAGAAAATTGTTGACAGGATGCCGGCAAAAGTGTAAATATAAAGAAAATTTGTTGAGTAGTAGATAGACGACAATACTTAACCATCCGCAAGGGTGGGGCGGAAAGCCTACAGGGTCTCACCGAGACAGCCGGGTTGCCGAAATATCGCAAAGATATTTGGCCCCGGCTGTTTTTTTATTTTCTTCTCGTCGACTACTCAACAAGGCGATAGCCGATAATACTAAACCATTTGCGAGAATGGGGCGGAAAGCCTACAGGGTCTCACCGAGACAGCCGGGTTGCCGAAATGTCACCTCACTTCGGTCCCCGGCTGTTTTTGTGTCCGGACACGGAAACAACCGAGGGCAGCCACAAGGAGGGATGCAGCGGTTTAAGATTGCATGGTTGACGTTTTTCAACAGTAAACGCAGTGACCACCACCGAGTACAAACGTGTACAAAACAACAAAGATGATGGAGGAAAGACCTATGTATTGTAAGTCCAGGAAGTTCGTTGCAGTGTGCAGCATCAGCAGTCTTCTCGTGGCGGGACTCGCTTCTGCCGGTTTAGCCGACTATTATTATGGTGGAAGGGACGACTCGCGCAACGGTTATGGTGAGCGGGAACACAGGACATATCCGACCCCCACACCGAGGCCTACTTCTACACCTGCTCCTACTCCGAAGCCTACTCCTACCCCGACTCCGAGGCCTACTCCTACCCCGACTCCGAGGCCTACTTCTACCCCTGCACCGACTCCAACACCTACTCCGAAGCCGACTCCGACTCCGACCCCGGCTCCTACTCCAACTCCTACTCCGAAGCCGACTCCGACTCCGACCCCGGCTCCTACTCCTACTCCTACTCCGGCTCCTACTCCGACTCCGACACCGAAGCCGACGCCTACTCCTACTCCGGTCCCCACTCCGACCCCGGCTCCGACACTCAGTTGGACTCAGTATAATGCCACCTGCGCTGGATGCCACGGCTCCTCGAAGCAGGGCGTGACCCTCGCCCAGGTCCAGGCGGCAATCGCTTCTAATCTCGGTGGCATGGGCTTCCTCTCCACCCTGAGTGTCGCCCAGCTTACCGCGATTGTCAGTGGTCAGTAACCGTTCCCGCAGTTTTTGCGCCGCCGGTTTTCCGACCATGGCCCAACTGCCGGACAACTCGGCCTCTCAGACCTGCTGACGCCGGGATCACTCCGACCGGGAGAGCTGTACGGCTCTCCCGGTCTTTTCTCATCATGTATTGTTTGCATCGGGGCAGGCCAACGATAGAGTTGGGGAGGCAGGAAGGGAATTGTTTTATTGTGCCGCTTATGGGACAATAAACTGTAAAAACAATATAATATTGGCAGGATACACGATACTACTCAACCATCCGCAAGGGTGGGGCGGAAAGCCTACAGGGTCTCACCGAGACAGCCGGGATGCCGAAATATCTTTACCGATATGGGCCCCGGCTTTTTTATTGGGCCTGCTGTTACTCACGAAGGGTTGAAAAGATGAGCGGATTATTACGAGCATTTTTGACGACGCTCCTGCTGCTGATGACGTCCCCACTCCTTTTTGCCGGGGAGCCGCAATCCCCCGGCGGATCGCTGAGCGCGCACCAGTGGACGAAGTACGACTGGAACGCCGGCTCCGGCAGGAACGGCGCTGCCCGTTTCGAGATCGAGCGGGGGCAGGATGGCGTACAGCTCCAGATCGTTGCGTCAGCCCCCAACGATGCGCGTTTCGTACATGAAGTCGCTGTGGAGCCGCAGACGCTCTATCGCTTCGCCTGCCGGGCCCGTGGCGAACATATCGGATCAGGGGCCCGGGGGGCCGGAATCTCTGTTTCGGGTATCTTGGAGGGCTCCCCTGACATCAAGGGCAGCAGCACCGAATGGCAGACGCTGGAGTTTTACGGAAGGACGGGACCGGACCAGCATAAGCTCTTCGTTACGGTCGGTATCGGCGGATACGGGAGTCTGAACAGCGGCACGGCCCGGTTCAGGGACGTAACGGTGGAAAAGGTCGGCAACCCGCCGGCAGGCATCACGATCGCCTCGTTGCAGCCACCGGCGTCTTCCGCGAGCCATGGCGGCACAGGGGGGGCTGTCATTGCCGCACTGGGCTGTTTCGGGGTCCTGCTCGTGGCGGCAGGCGTCATCCTCGGGCGCCGCAGCCAGGATGCGGGCGAAAGGGTGCCGGATATTCCTGCCACATCCGCTGCACCGCGGGAGAGGCTCGGGCGGCGCGACGTTGCCGTGATGGCGGCGCTGACGCTTGTCTGCCTGTCGGTTTCCCTCATCAATCTCGGCGGCCATGTCGCCCCGGAAACAGGCTGGCAAGCCGCGAAAGCCGGCGAAAGCGCGACCATCGAACTCGGCCGCGAGGTGGAGCTTTCCCGTATCTATTATTACTGCGGCATCAATGACAGAAGCGGCGACGGCAGCCGGTTCACCTTTGCCGTGCGCAACCCGGCCGGGGTCTTTGTCGATGTAACCACCTTCACCAAGGATAACTCGGGAGTCTGGAAATTCAGCGAGGTTGCCGCACGGACCAGCGCCGTCCGCCTCACGGCAGACACCTCCGGCGGACGGCTGAATGAGATCGCCCTTATCGAAAAGGGGAGCCGGGCCCCATTGGCGGGCCTCAGGATCGCCCGGAAAAATGTCTCCGCCGCTGACCAGGGCAAAGTGGAAAACCTCATCGACGAGCAGTCGTCCTTCGAGTACGCGCCATCCTTTACGACCGGTTTCTACTTCGACGAAATCTATCACGCCCGGAGCGCCTGGGAGATGCTCCACCGGATCGAACCCTACGAGACGACCCACCCGCCGCTGGGCAAGCTCCTGATCGCCTCGGGCATCGCCCTCTTCGGGATGAACCCTTTTGGCTGGCGGATCGTGGGGACGCTTTTCGGGGTCGCGTTGGTGCCGCTGATGTATCTCTTCGGCCTCAAGCTCTTCCGCAACCGCTTTTATGCCTTCAGCAGCGCATTTCTCTTGACGGTCGAATTCATGCGCTTCGCCCAGAGCCGTGTCGCGGTGATCGATGTCTACGGGGTCTTCTTCATCCTGGTGATGTACTACGTCATCCTCGACCTGTTCCCGGAAGGGGGGGAACGTCCCCGACGGGATGTGAACCTGACGCTGCTGCTGGCAGGAGTCGCCTTCGGTATCGGGGCGGCCTGCAAGTGGATTGCGCTCTATGCCGGCTGCGGTGTGGCCCTGCTGGTAGTCCTTCGGACGGCAACGGAGTTGCGGCAACGGGATTTCCCCGCGGTCTGGGGGGCGACCGGATTCCTCCTGCGCCGGTTTGCCGTCTGCCTGGTCGCATTCGGCGTGGTGCCGGCCCTGATCTATCTCCTGGCCTATGTGCCGTACCTGGCCCTGCCCGGTCCGGGGCACGATTTGATTGATGTCTTCCGCCTCCAGGCCCACATGCTGAACTACCACCGGACGCTCCAGGCCACCCATCCCTTTTCCTCGCCCTGGTGGTCGTGGCCGTTGGACCTGCGGCCAATGTGGATGTACACCGGGGAGGGGCTCCCCGCCGGAACCGTCTCCACCATCGCTTCCTTCGGCAACCCCGCCATCTTCTGGTTGGGCATGCCTTGCGTCGTCTCCGCCGCCTTTTTTGCCGTGAAGAGACGCGACCCGAGGATGGGGGCCGTGCTGGCGGCGCTGCTCTTCCAGTACCTGCCGTGGGTCGGCATAAACCGGCTGGCGTTCATCTACCATTTTTTCTCCACGATACCCTTTATGATCCTCTGCATCGTGGCGACCGTGAGGAGCCTGGAAGCAGGCCATCCGCGCTTCCGCGCCGCAACCTGGGGATATCTGGGTATCGCGGCCGGGCTCTTTATCATCTTTTACCCGGTCCTGTCGGGACTGCAGGTTCCGCAGGCCTATGTGGCCGCGCTCAGATGGCTTCCGACCTGGCTCTTTTAACCGTTGCACCGCGTGAGCGGCACGCGACCTGATCAACAACCGTTGTTGCGGGGACAGGCCCGCATGAAGAAAGGCGATATTATGAAAAAGACCGTAATTTCCGTAGTAGTCCCGGTATATAACGAAGAAGCGGTGATCCATGAATCCTATTCGCGGCTCAAGGGGGTCATGGAGGGGCTGGACGAACCCTATGAGGTGATCTTCGTCAATGACGGCAGCCGCGATGCCACTCCGGTCATCATTCGCGACATCTGCAAAAGCGACCCCACGGTCCGCCTGATCGATTTTGCCCGCAATTTCGGCCACCAGACCGCCATCACGGCCGGCATGGACTACGCCTCGGGCGACGCGGTGGTCGTCATCGATGCCGACCTCCAGGACCCCCCCGAGGTGATCCCGGAGATGATCGCCACGTGGCGCGAGGGTTTTGATGTCGTCTACGGCCAGCGCGCCCAGCGCAAGGGCGAGACCCTCTTCAAACGCTTCACCTCGGCCGCCTTCTACCGAATCCTCCAGAAGCTGACCGATGTGGAGATCCCGGTGGATACGGGGGATTTCCGCCTCATCGATCGCAAGGTGTGCGACGCCCTGAAGCGCGTCAAGGAACGCAACCGCTATGTGCGCGGGATCATCAGCTGGCTCGGGTTCAGGCAGACCGGCGTGGAGTTCGTCCGGGAAAAGCGCTTTGCGGGCGAGACCAAGTATCCGCTCAAGAAGATGCTCCGTTTTGCCTTCGACGCCATTACCTCGTTTTCCTACAAACCGTTGAAGGTGGCGACGTATATCGGGAGCACCGTCTCCCTCGGCGGGTTCGCCTACCTCCTGGTGGTGCTCTACCTGAAGCTCTTCACCACCGCGACGGTGACCGGCTGGGCATCCATGATGGCGGTGACCCTTTTCTTCAACGGCGTGGTCCTGATGATGCTGGGGATCATCGGCGAGTATATCGGCAGGATCTATGACGAGGCCAAGGGGCGTCCGCTCTACGTGGTGCGGGAAGAAGTGAACTTTGCCCGGGCCGAGACGCCGGCGAAAGCGGTAGTCATCCCCGAGAAGGATGAGGAGCATTACCCCCTGGCGGCCTGATCCGGGTCAGGGAGAGTTTGGGCGACGTAGCGTCGGTATCCGGCCCGAACGAGCAGCAGCCAGAGGATCAGGTTGACCAGGGATACCGTCAGCAAGAGCGGGTCGAGCCGCGGGACGGCATAGATGTTGTCGTGGCTGAACGCCAGAACTTGGGCTGCGTTGAGGAACTGGGTCGTGCTGAACCCGGCGAAGAGGAGCAGGGCCAGCCGGTCGCGGCTCATGATATGGAACCCCAGGGCCAGGGCCAGGGCGGGGAAGAGGTAACGTTCGTGCATCTTCGCCGACATGACGAAGACCGATGCCGAGAGGAACAGGGGCGCATACCAGAGGCGGGACGGCGCTTGGCCGCGCAGCATGACCGCGGTCGTGAAGAGTACGGTCCCGACGATGAAGATGTTGCCCCAGGCACCGTAGGAGAGGAAGAGGAACCGCTGTCCCACGGGTGCGATGTTCCCGCCGGTCAGGGCGAACAGGTTGAAGGCATTGAGGGTGGCGTAGGGATAGGAGGCCAGGGTGCTGACGTATTTGGAGATGATCCAGCCAGGGCTTTCGTTCAGGGCAAAGGGGAGGATGACCAGGCAGAAAACGGCGATCGCCGTGCCGCTGAACACCAGGAAATCCGCCATGGCATGCCGTTCGCGGCGCAGGAACCGGGTGCCGAACCAGAGGAGCGGGAGGGGGGCGAAGATAAGAGCCTGAGGTTTGATCAGGAGCGCCGCGGCAAAAGAGGCCCCGGCCCCGGCCGGGCTGGTTTCCAGCAGCATCACCCCCAAGAGGATCGGAAGCGTCAGGACGCTGTCCACCTGCCCCCAGACCGCCGAGTCGAGGATGACGGCGGGATTGAACGCGTAGAGCGCCGCCGGAAACCATGCGGCAGTGGCGTTCCCGTAGCGGCGACCGAGGCGAAAGAACAGCCCTGCGGTGGCGATGTCCGCCAGGATTGCCGGAAGCTTGAGCAGTACCAGAAAAACGGGGGTGTCGAAATCGATCCCCAGCGCAAGCCGCAGTTTGCCGACCAGCCAGAGCAGATAGATATAGCCGGGAGGGTAGTCGGCGAAGTAGCCGGGGGAGTAGAAGGAGGTCAGGCCGTCGGCTGCGTGCGCCGCCCAGGCGCTGAAGGTCCCGATGTCGGCGGCGTAGCCTCTGGTCGTTGCCGCCAATGCCACCCGCAGCAGCGCGGCTCCGGTCAGGAGCAGGGTCAAGGTGCTGCCAAGGGACGCGGGCGCTTCCGTTTTATGACGATCCGCCCTCCCGGCCGCCATCCAGGCCCCCAAGAGGAAGATCCCGCAGCAGAGCGACGTTATAACCCACCATTCCCCTGTCATGTGACCTCCCGTCTATCTGAATACCCAGAGTTTGTTGCCCAGAAAATTTGCCGCCAGGGCGGTGACGGTCGCTCCTCCTTTGGCCGCAGCCAGCCCCAGGCCGGCCGCGTCGTGGAGCAGGCTGAGTGCAATGACCGAAATCCCCAGCGAGACCAGGTTTACGGTTGCGAAACGGATGACCTCGGCATAAGAGAGGCCGCAGGAGCGAAATGTCCAGACTTTGTTGAGCAGATAGCTGTTGGCGGCTCCACAGGAGTAGGAAACCACCTGCGCCGGCACGTAGGGGATGCCAGCCCGTGTCAGCAGGAAAAAGATCACGACGTCGACCCCCGTATTCAACAGGCCGACGAGCACAAATTTTATGAATTCACCGATCTGGTGATGATGTCGCGCGATGAGTTGTCTCATGGGTACTCGTTGTGCGTACTGTCGGAAAATGCCTCGGGTGCGGAAAATCCGCAATTCCCCTCATGCGCAACCATGGCCGGTTGTTATTCCGTATTCTTCGTAATGACGGCCTTCAAACCCTGTTTTTCCAGTCTTGCCCCATACTCCGCGGCCGCCTCCCGTGGGGATGCAAAATTGCCGACCGTAAGCAGAAACGTCGAAATCTGAACGGTATCATTTTTGAGAACGGTTGTGACGCCGAGAGCTGCGAGTCGCTCCTGCTCAATACTGGCCTGTTTCTGATTGCGGTATGAGCCGGCATACACGGTGAATGTCCCCTCCTTGTCTTTTATGGCAAACCCTTCCGCCTTGAACCTGCGCAGCCTGCCAATCTCCCGCTGGGCCATTTTCCGATCCGCATGGTCGGCGATATGGAGGCGAATGAACGCTTCCGTTTTCGTCGGCCCGCGTTTTACGAGCGGTGTGAGCCCTGCGCGCTTTATCCTCCTTACGGCATCGGCCATGGCGGACTTTGTCTCGTATTCGCCGATGGTGAGCGTGTACCTGTGGGGGGCGGCAGGGGCCGGCGCAGGTGCGGTGGCGGGTGGCTTCACCTTATCGCCCGTTGTCGGTTTCTGCTCCGTGATACTCGCTGCCGGCGTAGCGGAAGGCGCAACCTTTGGGGGGTGGGGCTCTCCCTGCACTGCCGGCGATGCTGGCGATACCGGCGGAGCGGCGGGTGGGGGAGGCTCTACCAGGAGGGCCGGATTCTGCTGTTGGCCCCCTGTCAGTTTATCCGGATGGGAGGTGTCGATGTGAATGCCGTGGCGATCGAGGAGCAACCCCGCATCCTTCCAGAGCTTGGTTACGGCATTGGAAAAGGTTTCGGATGCTTCCAGTTGCGCATTGCGGGCGGAATTCCAGTCGTTTTCGGCATTCAGGACATCCTGGAGCGTGGCGCTGCCGGCCTGGTTGTTCTTGCGGTATTCCGCGAGGCGTTGCTCGGCCAGCTGACTCGACCTGTCGGACAATTGCATCTGCAGGCGTGCCGATATGAGCGCCCGCATGTCGGACCCGACGTCGTTGCGGATCTTCCACGACAGGGCCCTGATCTGATCCTGGACCTGTTCGGTCCTGATCCTGCTCTTGCGGTAGTCGTTCGCCGCGGCCGTGTTGCCCAGCGGTACGCTGAATTGCATGCCGACATTCCAGTAGCTGCCCGGATGGCCCCCGATCTGCTGATAACTTTCGCCGAAGTGGAATCCTGACCCGGTGAGCCCGCCACCGCCGGTGAGCGAGAGATCCGGCCACGACTGGCGCCGGTTGACCCGCTCCTGCAGTTGGGCTGTTTTGAGGCTCAAATGCAGCTGTTTCAGGTCGCTGCGATATTCCAGAGCCGCCTTGACCGCCTGTTCGTCCGTTTCCTGCGGTTCGTCCCGGGAAGGGGGATCGCTGGGAATGATCTGGGTCGGCGAGTCCAGGCCGATCAGGTAACGGAAGTTAATCTCCTGATCCTTGACACTGCGCGAAGCCTCGACAAGATCTTTCCGGCGTTGGGCAACGGCAAATTCCGCGTTGGCGAGCTCCATACCCTGAACAGGTTCCGGCGTCGATTTTTTCCTGACCTCGTCCAGAAGCTTCTGGGCCGACGTCAGGGCGGCCACCCGCGTTTCCATAGTCTGCCGCAGGACATAGAGGTGATTGTAGGCAGTGATGACATTGGAAACCATTTCCATGGTGGTGGCGCGAAACCGTTCCAGGGAATCCTGCTGGGTGCTGGCCGCCAGGGTGATGTTCAGCTCCACGACTTCCCGGCCGGCATTCTTCAACAGCGGCAGGGTAAGGGTGAGGCCGGCCGTGGATTGCCAGTTCTTCGAGGCCGCCCCGGAGCTGTCAACGCTGAAGTAACCGGTCTGGGTTGTGGCGCCAATGCTGCCTCCGGTGGGGAGGTTCTGGGTCACGCCGACCGTGGCATTCAAGGTCCTGGCCGAAAAGAAGGGATCCCCCGGAATGGCCGTAACCCCGCCGGTACCGGTGGCGCTCAAGACCGGGTTGTAGATGCCCCAGCTCCTGGCGGTGTCGGTTTCGGCCATTTTGAAGTTAAGAGCCTCGATCCGCAGGTCGATATTCCTGTAGACGGCCAGGGCAACGGCGTATCCCCGCGAAAGAAAAAGTTGCGGGGGCGGCTGGCCTGTCCTCTCTGCATTTTGAGGACTGGCGGCTAGCGCAGAGGGGACCGTTGACGGGGGGGGGGAGGGCACATCGGCTGCCTGGGCATGGGGTAACATGGGGCTGAAGACCAGCAGCGACAAGCATGCCAACATCTGTTTGGCTGGAGCAATCATGGGCGGCTCCTTGATGATGTCAAAATTATGATTGGTGGGGAATCCCGGGTGTTATGCCGCATCTCCCTGCCGGCATGGAGATGCGGCGCCGGTTTCGGCACGTTACTGATCCGATCCGCCTCTCTTTTCTGCTAGTATAACTGAGAATATACAGATTGAAATATCGTGCCGGGCGATATCCCATTTTTTTCGCCACAAACCGGGCAAAGGGCGTGCTACCGTGTGGGGCGAGAGTCCGGGGATGGGGGGACAGACTCGCACATGCCAAAATGGCAGGGGCTGAAAACGCCCCCCAGAACACATTTTCAGTCCGGCGGAGTGGCAAAAAATCGTTCTCAACCGTGAGTTTGCCGGTCTTGCCGTACCGTTCGGCCGCTTCGGCCCCGTGGCCGGCCCGGCATGATGTCTCAAGCGTGTATCATCCGAACATATCGCAAAAGTTGACATATTGTTTGCATCGTTTAGTATTTGGGTACAATAACTTCCAAGGAAACAGCATATGAAAAATGTCGGGAATAAAGGCGGCACCCGGAAAACAGACGCTGCCGAGCACGCAGCGGCACCCGAACAGGAACAGAAACGTGACGAAGTATCCTTCCCGATCGTCGCTATCGGCGCGTCGGCCGGAGGGTTGGAGGCGCTGACCCAGTTTTTGGAGCCGACGCCGCCGAACAGCGGCCTCGCCTTCATCGTCATCCAGCACCTCGACCCCGACCACGTCGGGATGCTCCCCGAACTGCTCCAGCGGACCACCAAGATGGAAGTGGTGCCGGTCAGGGACCGGATGCGGGTCAGGCCGAACTGCGTCTATGTCATCCCCCCCAACCGGGAGATGTCGATCCTCCACGGCGTCCTCCACCTGTTCGAGGCGGCCGAGCCCCGGGGCCTGCGCCTCCCGATCGACCACTTCTTCCGCTCCCTGGCCGACGACTGCAAGGAACGGAGCATCGGCGTCATCCTCTCCGGCATGGGCTCGGACGGTACTCTCGGCCTCAGGGCGATCAAGGAGAAGGGGGGGCTGGCCCTGGTGCAGGACCCGGAATCGGCCAAGTTCAGCGGCATGCCGAACTCGGCCATCAGCTTCGGCCTTGCGGACATCGTGGCCCGCGCGGAGGTTCTCGCCGGGAGAATCATCGAAGTCCTCCAGCACGCCCCGCACGGGGCGGTCCCGAAAGCGAAGCTCGAAGAGAGGGACCTCTCCGCCCTCGATAAGATAGTCATCCTCCTCAGGTCGGAGACCGGCAACGATTTCTCCCTCTACAAGAAGAGCACCCTCTACCGCAGGATCGAGCGGCGGATGGGCATCCACCAGATCGACGCCATCGCCTCCTATGTCCGCTTCCTCCAGGCGAACCGCCAGGAGCTGGATCTCCTCTTCAAGGAATTCCTGATCGGCGTGACCAGCTTCTTCCGGGACCCGGTCGCCTGGGACCACCTGAAGAGCGACGTCATCCCGGCGCTTCTGGCCGAACAGCCGTCCGGGGGGGTGTTCAGGGCCTGGTCGGCGGGGTGTTCCACCGGGGAGGAAGCCTATTCCCTGGCCATCGTGTTCAAGGAGGCGTTGGAGGAGCTCAAGCCCCAGTCCCACTACACCCTGCAGGTCTTCGCCACCGACCTCGACCGGGACGCCATCGACAAGGCCCGGCTCGGAATGTTCCTCCCGAACATCGCCGGCGACGTCTCGCCGGAGCGGCTCAACCGGTTTTTCACCAAGGAGGATGAAGGGTACCGGATCAACAAGGAGATCCGGGAAATGGTCACCTTCGCCACCCAGAACGTTATCACCGACCCCCCCTTCACCAAGCTTGACTTCCTCGTCTGCCGGAACCTCCTGATCTACCTGGACGTGGAGATGCAGAAGAAGCTCCTGCCGCTCTTCCACTACGCCCTCAACCCCGGGGGCGTGCTGTTCCTCGGCAGCGCCGAGACGCTCGGCGTCAGCTCGGACATGTTCAGCTCCCTCAACGCCAAAATGCGGCTCTTCCGGCGTGATTACAGCATCAACCGGCCGAACGTGGTCTCGTTCCCCTCGACCATGCCTCCCCCCGCCCCGGGGAGCTTCAAAGAGCCGCCCGCCGTGAAACCGGACATCAACCTCCAGATCCTGGCCGACCGGGTCCTGCTGCAGAAGTATTCCCCCCCCGCCGTACTGGCCACGCACGAGGGGGACATCGTCTACCTCAGCGCCCGAACCGGGAAATACCTGGAACCGCCGGTCGGGAAGGCGAACTTCAATCTCTTCGCCATGGCGCGGGAGGGGCTCCGCGCCGAGCTGTTCAGTACCTTCCAGAAGGCCCAGCACCAGAGCGATCCGCTGGTCGTGCAGAACATTCGGGTCGGCCCTCAGGGCGGCAGCCAGACCATTGACCTGGTCGTCCAGAAGCTGGACGAGCCGGAGTTGCGGGGGATGGTGATGGTCGTCTTCCGGGATGTCCTTACCTGCCAGCCCCCCCCCCGGAAGCGCTCCGGCAAGGCCAAGGACGCCGTGAGCGCCCGGATCACCGAACTGGAGGCGGAGCTCCAGCAGGCCCAGGAAAGCCTGCGGGTCAACCGGGAGGAGCTCCAGACCACCCGGGAGGAGATGCAGACCTCCCAGGAGGAGCTGAAGGCGTCCAACGAGGAACTCCAGTCGATCAACGAGGAACTCCAGTCGACCAACGAGGAACTGACCACCTCCAAGGAAGAGATGCAGTCGATGAACGAGGAGCTCCAGACGGTCAACTCCGAGCAGCAGGCCAAGGTGGACGAGCTCTCCCACTTAAACGACGACATGCGGAACTTCCTGAACAGCACCGAGGTCGCCACCATCTTCCTCGACAGCCGGCTGAACATCCGCCGCTTCGCCAACGCCTCCAGCAAGCTGTTCAAGCTGATCCCGAGCGACGTGGGGCGCCCCCTCTCCGACATCGTCAACGAGCTCTCCTATCCGGAGTTGACCGCAGACGCCGAGAACGTGCTTAGGACCCTGGTCTTTTCCGAAAAGCAGGTTTCCACCACCGACGGCCGCTGGTTCTCGGCCCGGATCCTGCCGTACCGGACCGTGGGCGACGTGATCGACGGGGTCGTGATCACCATGACCGACATCTCCTCCTTCAAGCAGTTGGAAGAGGAACTGCGGGCGCAGATCCGGCGGTACGAGGGGGCGCAGAAGAATGGATGATTCCTCCGACGGAAAGGCCGGGACGCCCCGGCTCCGCCGCCGGGCCGAAAAGTTCCTCAACGGTTCCGTCCCGGCTGCGCCCCCCCCGGAGACGGAGGTCGATACCCTGAAGCTCCTCCACGAACTGCAGGTCCACCAGGTCGAGCTTGAGATGCAGAACGAGGAACTGCAACACTCCCACGAAGAACTGCGGGTCTCCCGGGACCGGTACGCCCTCCTGTACGACTTCGCCCCGGTCGGCTACTGCACCCTCGACCGGGACATGGCGATCCGGTCCGTCAACCTGACGGGAGCGGTCCTGCTCGGGATGGAGCGCTCCCGCTTGATAAAACGGCGCTTCTGCCAGTTCGTTGCCGACGAATATCTCGCAACCTGCGCCAATTTCCTGGCAAAGACGTTTTCGGACCAGGGGACGGTGTCGTGCGAACTGGCGCTCAAGGCGGGGAAAGGCCGGCAGCTTGTGGTGCAGGCCGAGGCCGCAGCCGTCGGACAGGGGAATGAATGTCTCGTCGCACTGGTGGACATTACCGCACGCAAGGAGGCGGAAGCGGCACTCCACAAGTCGCGGGAAGAACTGGAGCAGCGGGTCGTCGAGCGGACCGCCCAACTCGCCGTGTCGGCCGACCGTGAACGGGAGCAGATGACCGGCCGGTTGCGGGCGTTGGAAGAGTTGCGGCAGAACGAGCTCCTGATGGTCCAGCAAGGGCGGTTGGCGGCCATGGGAGAGATGCTTGACAACATCGCCCACCAGTGGCGCCAGCCGATGAACTATCTCGGGCTCCTGCTCCAGCAGATCGGACTCTCTCTCGAACTGGGTGACTTGAACAAGGAGCAGTTCGACGAGAACCTGGACAGGGCGATGGAGACCCTCCGGCACATGTCGGAGACCATTGACGATTTTCGCTGGTTCAGCGCTCCGGACAAGGCAAAGAAGGAGTTCCTGGTGGATACGGTCGTCACCAAGGTGCTCCACCTCGTTGAGGACAACTTCAAAGCACAGGGCATCGCGATCGACCGGAGCGCCACCGGCGCCCCCTCCGTCAACGGCTATCCGAATGAGTACGGCCAGGTGCTGCTGAACCTGCTGATGAATGCCCGGGACGCTTTCCCCGAATCGGCCAAGGCCGGCAAACGGATACGCATCCAGCTCTGGGCCGAGGGGGGGAAAGCCGTCCTCACCGTCGCCGACAACGCCGGCGGCATCGACGACCGGATTATGGACAGGATTTTCGATGCCTATTTCACCACCAAGGAACTCGGGAAGGGAACCGGCATAGGCCTGTTTTTGTCGAAGATGATCATCGAGAAGAACATGGGGGGGCGTATCACGGTGCGCAACGTCGCGAAGGGGGCGGAGTTCAGGATCGAGGTCTGACATGCAAGCCGGAAGTAGCACATTGCCCGCGCGGGTTATCTTGATCGTCGAGGACGACCACATATCCGGCATGATTCTCCGCGACATGGCTGCCAGGAAATTTCCCGGTATGGCCGTCTACGTTGCGGAAGACGGCGAAGCCGGGATAGATTTCTGCCGGGAGCATCACCCCGACATTGTGGTGACCGACATCAACCTGCCGGGAATCAGCGGCGTCCTGATGGCCGGGGAAATCAAGCGTCTGAAGCCGGATACGAAGTTCATTGTTTTGTCCGGTTGTAATGACACGATGCACTTGCAGGAGTTCGCCGCTATCGACGTTCAGGACTTCCTTGTCAAGCCGGTCGAACTGAAACAGTTGTTCGCTGCGATTCAGGCGTGCATCGATGCGCTCTGAAAGCGAGGTGGATTCTACTCGAAAGTCTCGCGTGCCCGGTGAACCGGAGTAAAGGCTGCGGCCAACTATGGGCAGGGAAGCTTACGGTATTCCCTGATTACTTTGGTGCCGGCTTGTCATAGATGCCCATGACGGGGATTGTATCGGAATGAATATGGTTAAGGCTGAAGAGAAATGATTCTATACTGCGTATCGTATCCCCTGCGTCGGGCCAACAAAAAAGCCAGTTGGCTTTGTGGGCCAACTGGCTGTAATGTTTTGGTTGCGGGGACAGGATTTGAACCTGTGACCTTCGGGTTATGAGCCCGACGAGCTACCAGACTGCTCCACCCCGCGTCAATTGAAGAATCCCATTTATAGTCCAAACTGAATCCGCTGTCAATGGAAAAAATGGTTGATGGCGAAAAAAGCGGTATACGTCAATCCTTGTCCGGGATGACGATGGCTCCTTTGCCGATCTTGCCGGACAATTCCTTGGCCGCGTCCTGATCCAGCCTTCTGCCGACCCGTACCCGGTACCAGGTCCCCTTGTCCCCCTGGTTGGACTCGCTGAGGAAGACGTTGTACCCCTTGCCCGCCAGTTTGCTCCGCATGGCCTCTGCCTCGGATTTCAGGCTGTAGGATGCGACCTGCACCGTGAAACCGCCCGCATCGCGCCGCGCCGGTTTTTCCGGAGCCTGCGCCTTCTCGCCAGCCGGTTTGGCCGCGTCGCCGCCGTCCTGCTGGGGCTGCCTGTTCACGTTCGCCGGCATGGCGGCCTGGAGCGGCTGTTTGCCCTTTTCTTCCTTGGCATTGACGCCGCTCCCCATGACGTTGCTCTTCTGGCCGCTGGGCAGGGTCTTGTAGAAACTCAAGGGCGGTTCGGGCATGGTCTGGCCGTTGGAAGGCGGGGTTGCACCCGCCTGGGGCGGCTGGGTGGGCGTCGGTGCTGCCGGTTGGGGCGGCACCGGTTTGGCCGCTCCGGCGTCCTGGCGCGGCGAGCTTTCCAGGCTGGTCTGCTCCATGGCGGCCTGGAACGATTTCTTGGCTGCCCGCTGGGAGAGGAACCAGCCGCTGCCGAAACCGGCGGCGAAGGTGGCCAGGCCGGTGACGACGATGATGACCGAGAGCCGCGCCACCGGCTCCTTGCGGGGACGGTTGCCGGTGGGTGGGGTGACGAATGACTTCTTTGGTTCGCTGTAATCGATCCTCATGGGAGACTCCGCTACATCCGTTCAGGTGCTGATATTCCCAGGACCGTGAGGGCGTTTTTCAGGGCCTGGGCGGTGCGTTTGAGCAGGTAGAGGCGCGCGGCGGTCAGGGCGGTGTCTTCGGTGATGACCCGGTTCTTGTTGTAGAAACTGTGGAAGCAGCCGGCCAGTTCGGTCAGGTAGTAGGTGAGGCGGTGCGGCTCGAAGTGGACGGCGCTGTCGTCGATGGTGTCCGGCAGGGCGCACAAAAGCTTGATGAGCTGCAACTCCTCCGGGGTGGAAAGGCAGGCCAGCGCTGCCGCTGCCGGATGCTCTGGAGCGGTAAACCCTTTTTCGGCCGCGTTTTCGAAGATGCTGCAGATGCGGGCATGGGCGTACTGGACGTAGTAGACCGGGTTCTCGTTGGTCTGCTGCTTGGCCAGGTCGATGTCGAACACCAGTTGGGCGTCCACTTTGCGCATCAGGAAGAAGAAGCGGGTGGCATCGCGCCCCACCTCGTCGATCAGGTCCCGCAGGGTGACGTAGCTGCCGGCCCGTTTGGAGATCTTGACCTCTTCGCCGCCGCGCATGACGGTCACCATCTGGTGCAGCACATACTCGGGCCACCCCTGGGGGATGCCCATATCCAAAGCCTGCAGGCCGGCCCGCACCCTGGTGATGGTGCTGTGGTGATCGGCCCCCTGCTCGTTGATGACCCGGGTGAAGCCCCGTTTCCATTTTCCCAGGTGATAGGCCACGTCCGGGATGAAGTAGGTGTAGGCGCCGTCGCTCTTGCGCATCACCCGGTCTTTGTCGTCGCCGAAATCGGTGGTGCGCAGCCAGAGTGCGCCGTCCTGCTCGTAGGTGTGCTTGTTGGCGATGAGCCTTTGCACCACCTCGTCGACGCTGCCGTCGGCGTACAGGGCCGATTCCAGGGAGTAGACGTCGAAGGCCACGTCGAAGGCGGCCAGGTCCAGGTCCTGCTCCCGGCGCAGGTAGGCCACGGCAAAGGTGCGGATGGCATCCAGGTTGTGGGGGTCGCCGTTGGCGATGGTGTGCTGGTCGCTGGCCTCCACGGTCTCCCGGCCCAGATAGGCGTTGGCCACGTCCTTGATGTACTCGCCCCGGTAGCCGTCGGCCGGCCAGCGGGGGTCCTCCGGTTCGATGCCGAGGCAGCGGGCCTGGACGGAGAGCGCCAGGTTGCTGATCTGTTGACCGGCGTCGTTGTAGTAGAACTCACGGGTCACCGCCCAGCCGGCGGCCCCCATAATGCGGCAGAGGGTGTCGCCGATGGCGGCGCCGCGGCCGTGGCCGATGTGCAACGGCCCGGTGGGGTTGGCGCTGACGAATTCGATCTGCACCTTTTTCCCGGTGCCGGTCGCGGTACGGCCGAAGGCCGCGCCCTGGCTCTCGATCTCCAGGAGTGCGGACTGCCAGGCCCCTGGGGCGACGAACAGGTTGATGAAGCCGGGGCCGGCGATCTCGGTTTTGGCCAGGAGGCCCTTGCCGTCGCCCAGGTGGCGGATGACGATCTCGGCTACCTGGCGGGGGGCTTTACGCTCGCCCTTGGCCATCTGCATGGCGATATTGCAGGAAAAATCCCCGTGATCCGGGTTGTCCGGCGTACCGATGATAACGGCGGGGAAGGGGGACGAGAGAAGTTCTTCTGCGGCGGCAGCGGTCTGCAGGGCGGTTTCGACAAGGGCGGCAATTCTGTTTCGCATCATTGTGTGGGTGGTTCCTTACGATCGGCTTGTTTGATGTTTATTCGCCGCTGTCACGGATACTGACGTCGCGGGAGAAGTCGGGGCAGTGCGCTCCTCCGTCGGAGACGCTGAATCTTTTGGCGCATGTTTCGCGCCAGGCACAGACGGCGCAGCTTTGTCGTGACATGGCACCTATCCTGAAAACGGTGGATTTCGGTTATTTCTTTTCCTGGGGGAACTGGTAGATCACTTCGTTCGAACGCACAAACCCGAAATCCTTGCGGGCGATGCTTTCCAGGTAACGGCGGTCGGACTTGAGGGCGACGATCTCCCGTTTCAGCTTTTCGTTTTCGAGCCTGGTGCCGTTCAGCCGTTCCTCGACGCCGACGATGTCCTGGCGAATCTCGTAGATGCGCAGGAGCCCCTTGTCGCCGAAAACGGTAAAGAAAAGGATGAATGCGAGGCATCCGGCGGGAAAGAGGTATATCCTTTTCTGGAAAGGCAGGTTCACGTGGTCATCCTTTGGCGCCGTTCACATATAACATGACTATCCTGCATCTCATCTTCCGGCCGTCTTTGGCCGAACCTCAATCGTAAAATCCTCTGCGTAGCTCAGGCTACGCCTGCGGTTTTCCTCAAGCGGTTCAACCGAATCCGGCCTGAATCCGAGCGCAATTTCGTCCATGTCATTTTTGAACAGCTCCTTTGCCGATCCGCGCGGCAAAATACTCGGCCGTCCTGGCCAGCCCCGCGTCCAGTTCCACCTGGGGTTTCCACCCCAGCCGCTCCCCGGCCAACGAAATATCCGGCCGGCGCTGTTTGGGATCGTCCTGGGGGAGGGGGCTGAAGATCACCTTGGACTTTGATCCTGTAATTGTAATGATTTTTTCGGCAAACTCAAGGATTGTATTTTCAACCGGGTTGCCCAGGTTGACCGGTCCGGTGAAGTCGTCGCACTCCATCATGCGGCACATCCCCTCCACCAGGTCGGAAACGTAGCAGAAAGAGCGGGTCTGGGAACCGTCGCCATAGACCGTGATGTCTTCGTTGCGCAGCGCCTGGAGGATGAAGTTGGACACCACGCGGCCGTCGTGTTCGGCCATGCGGGGGCCGTAGGTGTTGAAGATGCGGATGAGGCGGATATCCACCTTGTTCTGGCGATGGTAGTCCATCATCAGGGTTTCCGCCACCCGTTTCCCCTCGTCGTAGCAACTGCGGATGCCGATGGGGTTGACGTTGCCCCAGTAGGCCTCGGTCTGGGGATGCACCTGGGGGTCGCCGTAGACCTCGGAGGTGGATGCCTGGAGGATGCGGGCCTTGACCCGTTTGGCCATCCCCAGCATGTTGATGGCGCCCATGACGCTGGTCTTCAAGGTCTTGACCGGGTTGTACTGGTAATGCACCGGCGAGGCGGGGCAGGCCAGGTTGTAGATGCGGTCCACCTCGAGAAGGATCGGCTCCACGATATCGTGGCGGACCAGTTCGAAGCGATGGTTGTCCATCAGGTGGATGATGTTGTCCTTGCTGCCGGTGAAGAAGTTGTCCAGGCAGATGACGTCGTGTCCTTCGCTAAGGAGCCGTTCGCACAGGTGCGAACCGAGGAATCCGGCGCCGCCGGTGACCAGGATACGCATTATTTCACCTCTCCGCAGATCCCGACGCCGCAGCGCCCCAGGGGGAGGTAGCGGAATCCGGCGGCCGCCATGCGGTCAGGCTTGTAGAGGTTGCGGCCGTCGATGACGAGCGGACTCTTCAGCGTGCTCTTGATGCGGTCGAAGTCCGGGTTGCGGTACTCGCTCCAGTCGGTGATGATGGCCAGGGCATCGGCGTTTTCCAGGATCGCATACTGGTTCGTGCTGTATTCGATGCGGTCGCCGAAGTGCTTCTTGGCCTCCTTGAGCGCTTCCGGGTCATGGGCGCGGACCGTGGCGCCGGCCGCCAGCAGACGCTCGATGATGGTGATGGCGGGTGCTTCCCGCATGTCGTCGGTGCGCGGCTTGAAGGAAAGGCCCCAGCAGGCCACGGTGCGGCCGGTGAGCGGCTGCTCCTCGTCCGGGGAGCCCAAGGCCGTGATGAGCTTGTCCGCCAGGACCTCTTTCTGGCGCTCGTTCACGTCCTCCACGGCCTTGAGCAGCAGGAAGTCGTAATTGCACTCCTCGGCGGTCTTGATCAGGGCCTTGACGTCCTTGGGGAAACAGGAGCCGCCGTAGCCGGGGCCGGGGAAGAGAAAGTCGTAGCCGATGCGCGAGTCGGAGCCGATCCCCTCGCGCACGGCGCTCACGTCGGCCCCCATGCAATCGCACAGGTTGGCGATCTGGTTCATGAAGGAGATGCGGGTGGCCAGCATGGCGTTGGCGGCGTACTTGGTCATCTCGGCGCTGCGGATGTCCATGACGATCAGGCGGTTCTGCTTGCGCATGAAGGGGTCGTACAGCTCCTTCATGATCTCGGCGGTGCGCACGTTGTCGGTGCCGATCACCACCCGGTCCGGTTTCATGAAGTCGTCGATGGCCGCTCCCTCCTTGAGGAATTCGGGGTTGGAGACCACGTCGAACTCAAAGGCGACGTTGCGGGCGGCCAGCTCTTCCTTGACGGCCGCGCGGACCTTGTCGGCCGTGCCGACCGGGACGGTGGATTTGTCCACGATGATCTTGTAGCCGTTCATGGCTTGGCCAATATTGCGGGCAACGCCCAGAACGTATTTCAGGTCGGCGGAGCCGTCCTCGCCGGGAGGGGTCCCCACGGCGATGAAGCAGACCAGGGACGCCTGGACCGCCTCGGCCATCTCGGTGGTAAAGGAAAGGCGACCCTCGGCCTGGTTGCGCAGTATCATTTCTTTCAGGCCCGGTTCGTAGATCGGGACGATGCCTTCTTTGAGGCCGTCAATCCTGGATTTGTCAACATCAACGGCGATGACGCTGTTGCCGCTTTCGGCAAAACAGGCCGCCGCCACAAGGCCCACATAGCCGGCACCAAAGATACAGATTTTCATGCAGTCGCTCCGGAAGTTAGGGTAATTGGTTTTCTATAACACATATCCACTTGTAATTCCAGCATAACTAATGCTCATTCATGCCATTTTGCACCCGCAGGGCCTCGGAATAGGCCGTGTTTTTGGAAACGCCGGTCATTTCAGCGGCTTTCCGGGCGGCGTCCTTGACCGTCAGCCCCTCGTCGTGCAGCAGGCGGCGCAGCAGTTCGGGCAACGGTTCGGCCTCCCGCTCCACCGCTTCGCCCGGCGCCACCAGTATGACCACCTCGCCCCGCACCTTGGCCTGGCCGACCGTTGCCAGCACCTCGCCCACCGTGCCCCGGATGAACTCCTCGTAGATCTTGGTCAGTTCCCGGGCCACCACGATCTGGCGCTCGCCCAGCATCTCCCCCATATCCCGCAGGGTTTCCTCCAGCCGGTGGGGCGCCTCGTAGAAGATCAGGGTCCCCGGCTGGGAGGCCAGGGCGCTCAGGAACGCCCGGCGCTTGCCCTGGCGGTTCGGCGGGAAACCGGCGAAGGTGAAGGTGTCGCTGGGGAGCCCGGAGGCGGAGAGGGCGGTGATGGCGGCGCAGGAGCCGGGGACGGGGATGACCCGGATGCCCTCGGCCACGGCGGCGCGCACCAGGTTGAAGCCGGGGTCGGAGATGCAGGGGGTGCCGGCGTCGGAGATCAGGGCCACCGACTTTTCCTGGCGCAGGGCCTGGAGGATCCGTTCCCCCTTGAACTGCTGGTTGTGGTCGAAATAGGAGGTGAGCGGCTTGGAGATGCCGAAGTGGTTGAGCAGCTTGAGGGAGTGGCGGGTGTCCTCGGCGGCGATCAGGTCCACCTCGCCCAGGATGCGGACCGCCCGGTAGGTCATGTCCTCCAGGTTGCCGATGGGCGTGGCCATGATGTAGAGGGTGCCCGCCATCTATTTGAGGCTGGTGATATAACCGCGGATGCCTTCCATGATGCCTTCCGCGGTCTGTTCCTGGTAGGCGGGGTCCGTGAGGCGGGACTCTTCCTGCGCGTTGCTGACAAAGGCGGTCTCCACCAGGATGCTCGGCATGGTGGCGCCCACCAGGACGTAGAAGGGGCCCTGCTTGACCCCCAGGTTCCTCACGTCGGGGTGGCGGCTTTTGATCTTGCCGTGCAGGGAGCGCTGCACTTCGTCCGCCAGATGGGCCGAGTCGTTGAGTTTGTAATTGGCCATGAGGTCGAAGAGGATCGCCTGCAGGACGCTGACCTTCTCCAGGGTGGTGCCGTTCTCCTTGGCGGCCAGTTGGGCGGCCTTTTCGGTCTTGGCCAGGTTGAGGTAGTAGGTCTCGATGCCCGAGGCCCCGCGGTTCAAGGCGGCATTGGCGTGCACCGACACGAACAGGTCGGCGTTCACCTTGTTGGCGATGGCAGTGCGCTCCTCCAAGGGAATGAAGACGTCGGTGGCGCGGGTCATGACCACGTCCAGCCCCAGCTCATCCCGCAACAGGTCGCGCAGCTTCAGGCCGATGGCCAGGACCACGTCCTTTTCCTTCACCCCGTTGGGGCCGAGGGCCCCGGAATCATGCCCGCCGTGCCCCGGATCGACGACGATCCGGCGGATCTTGGCGATGAGCGGTTTTTTATGGGGCTTGACCTTCTTTTCCACGACCGGCGGGGTTGCGGGCTTCGGCTCCGGGGCCGGCAGCGCAACCGGAGATTGAGCCGGAGCCGGTTTGGCGGCGATGGTGTTCTCCAGGCGGGAGATCTCGGCGCGCCGCTCCCCGCGTACGTCGATGACCAGCCGGGCAGGCTCGGAGAGCGGGAAGATCTTGTAGTCCTTGATATTCTCCGTATCCAACACCACCCGCACCACGTCCGGCTTGTGCTGGCCCAACCGGACCCCCTTCAGGAGGCCGTCGCCGATGGTGATGTCCTTCGCCCCCGGCCCCAGCTTGGCCCGGTTGATGTCGATGTAGACCCGGCCCGGCTTGCCGCGGCTCCCCTTGCCCAGTTCATGGGCCTCCCAGGTGACGTCCCGGTCGAACTCCAGGGAGATGCGGGTGTAGTCAGGGTTCGACCAGTGCTTCATCTCGCTCAGTACGGCCAGGGGGCGGCTGCCGGCGGTCTGGTCGCTGTTGGTCTTTTTCTTGGCCGCCAGGGCGGGGTAGGGGAGGAGTAACGCGAGGATGAGAAGGTTTGCAACTATGTGAAGAAGTCGGGTCATTGGGTCGCTTTGTGCCGCAACGGAATCGGATTGAAAAAGTAACGTATTCTTTTAACAGAAATAATTGAATGTTTCAACTTATTGGGGCAGATCTGTTCCGATGGGATGAATTGGTGAGAGCCGCCCCCCTCAGGTATCGGCTTTCTCCACCCACTTTTGCACGGTCGGCGGTGCGTAACCGGCGAACCGGTCCAGCAGCGCATTGGGGCTTTGCTCCACGAGCAGCATGGAGCGGTGCGGTGCTCTCACGAACTGTTCCGCCACGGTGTGATCCAGGAACGCAATCAGCGCGTCGTAGTACCCCGCGATGTTGAGCAGACCGCACGGTTTGCTGTGAAAGCCCAGTTGGGCCCAGGTCCAGATCTCGAAGATCTCCTCCAGGGTGCCGATCCCTCCCGGCAGGGCGATGAACCCGTCGGAAAGCTCGGCCATCATGGTTTTGCGCTCGTGCATGGAGCGGGTGACGTGGAGTTCGGTCAGGTTCGGGTGGGCGATCTCCTTGCGCATGAGCGCATCGGGGATGACCCCCACCGCCTTCCCGCCCAGTTCCAGCACCGTATCCGCCACCATCCCCATGATGCCGACACTGGCGCCGCCGTAGACGAGCCGCAGGTTACGATCGACCAGGGATTTTGCAAGGTCACGGGCGGCGCCGGCGTAGTCTTCCTGGCGGCCGGGATTGGAACCGCAATAGACGCAGATGCTTTTCATGACGAAACTCCAACTGTAAAGATGGCTACCACCCCCGGCCCCTCCTAAACTAGGAGGGGAGGAAAACGCCTCGTTCTTCTCCCTCCTTGATAAGGAGGGGGGCAGGGGGTGGTTGATTAATTAGTGACAAGCCTCTGCTTTATCCCCTCACCCGGCCTTCGGCCACCCTCTCCCTTAGGGAGAGGGGATAATGAGCATCCCTTCTCCCTAGGGGAGAAGGTGCCCCGAAGGGGCGGATGAGGGGGATTTTGATGTTGCTTGCAAAACTAATTTCAGCCCCAACCTCGACCTTGCTACACCATCCGCTTCAACTCATCCAGCAGGTTGAGCGCCTCCAGGGGGGTGAGGGTGGCGATGCTGAGCTTCTTCAGGCGCAGGCGCAACTGGTCCTCCGTGCTCTCGAACAGGGAAAACTGGGGGGATGGCGCTTGGGGCTGGCTCTTCTTGCTCTTGGCCAGGCGCGGGGCGCCTTCCTCGAACTCGCCGTGCTCCAGGTTGCGCAGGATCTCCTTGGCCCGCTCGATCACGTCCGCCGGCATGCCGGCCAGCCGGGCCACCTGGATGCCGTAGGAGTGGGAGGCGCCGCCGGGGATGATGGTGCGCAGGAAGATGACCTGGTCGTTCCACTCCCGCACCGCCACGGTGAAATTCTTGATCCGCTCCCTGGTGGCGGCCAGCTCGGTCAGCTCGTGGTAATGGGTGGCGAAGAGGGTGCGGGCCCGGCAGCCGGGGGTGTCGTGGATATACTCGGCCACGGCCCAAGCGATGGAGACCCCGTCGAAGGTGGAGGTGCCCCGGCCGATCTCGTCCATGACGATCAGGCTCCTGGGACCGGCGTTGCGCAGGATGGTGGCCGCCTCCATCATCTCCAGCATGAAGGTGGACTGGCCGCGGGCCAAGTTGTCCCCGGCGCCGACCCGGGTGAAGATGCGGTCGGCGATGCCGATGCGGGCCTCGGCGGCCGGGACGAAGCTGCCGGCTTGGGCCATGAGGCAGATCAGGGCCACCTGGCGCATGTAGGTGGACTTGCCGGCCATGTTGGGGCCGGTGATCATGAGGATCTGGTTCTCGTCGGCGTCCAGGCGGGTGTCGTTGGGGACGAAACGCTCCCCCAGCTTCATGGCCTCGATGACCGGATGGCGGCCGTCCCTGATGTCGATGACGTCCGTATCGTCCATCTGGGGCTTGCAGTAGTTCCGTTCCCCCGCCACGATGGCCAGGGAGATGAGCACGTCCAGCACCGCCAGGCCGTCGGCGGTGCGGCAGATGCGTTCGGCCTGGGCCGCCACCTGTTCGCGGATTTCCTGGAACAGGGCGTATTCCAGGTCGCAGATGCGCTCCTCGGCCCCCAGCACCTTTTCCTCGTAGTTTTTCAGCTCCTCGGTGATGAAACGCTCGGCGTTGGCCAGGGTCTGGCGGCGGATGTAGTCGGCCGGCACGGAGCCCAGGTTGCTTTTGGTCACCTCGATGGAATAGCCGAAGACCCGGTTGTAGCGGATCTTGAGGGTGGAGATGCCGGTGCGCGCCTTCTCCTGGGCCTCCAGGCGGGCGATGAACCCCTTGCCCTCGTGGCTTATGGCCCGCAGTTCGTCCAGTTCGGCGTTGTGGCCGGTAGCGATGATGCCGCCCTCCCGCAGGGAGAAGGGGGGGCTCTCCACGATGCCCCGTTCCACCAGGGCGCGGATGTCGTCCAGCGGGTCGATGGTGCCGGCCAGGGAGTGGAGGAGCCCGGCCTGCAACGGGGCGAGGCGCTCCAGGAGCTGCGGGAGGCGGCGCAGGGAATCGTGCAGGGCCCGCAGGTCGCGCCCCGATGCCGAGGCCATGCCGATGCGGCCGTTGAGGCGTTCCAGGTCGGCGATCTCCCGCAGATGGGCCGTCAACTCCTCCCGCAGGTCGGCGGCTTCCAGCAGCTCCTCCACCGCCTCCAGGCGCCGGCGGATCGGCTCCAGCCCCACCAGGGGGTAGCTGAGCCACTGCTTGAGCCGCCGGGCGCCCATGGCGGTGGCGGTCCGGTCCAGGCAGCCCAGGAGCGATCCGGCCTTCTTTCCTTCGGCCATGGTGGCGGTGATTTCCAGGTTGCGGCGGGTGGCCGGGTCCAGGGCCAGGTGCTCGGTGCGTTCGTAGACCTTGATATCCCGGATATGGGGGATGGCGGACTTGCGGTTCTCCCGCAGGTAGTACAGGGCCGCCCCGGCAGCCACGAGGCCCGCCGGCATGGCGCCAAGGCCCAGGGCCTCGGCCGATGCGGCGCCGAACTGGCCGCAGAGAAGCGACGTGGCATAGTCCCGTTCAAAGACCCAGCCCGGAGCGCGGGAGACGATCCGCTCTCCCAGAAAGGCCCGCAGGTCGGCGGGCAGGTCGTCCAGTTCCAGGGTGTCGGCCAAAAGCACCTCCCGGGGGGCGATGCAGGCCGCCTCGCCGGCCGCCGCCGCGGCGCCCGCCAACTCGGTCACCCGGAATTCGCCCGTGGACAGGTCCAGCCAGGCGCACCCCCAGGTGGTGCCCGCGCCCTGGGAGAGGGCGAGCAGGTAGTTGTTCTCGTCCGGCGACAGGCTCTCGGTCTCGATGAGAAGCCCCGGCGTGACCACCTTGACCACCTCGCGCCGCACGATCCCCTTGGCCTGCTTGGGGTCTTCCACCTGCTCGCAGATGGCCACCTTGCGGCCCGATTCGATCAGCTTGGCGATGTAGGGGGAGGCGGAGTGGAAGGGGACGCCGCAGAAGGGGATCTCGTCGCCGCTCCCCTTGTTGCGGGAGGTCAGCGCGATGTCCAGGATGCGGGAGGCGGTCAAGGCGTCGTCCAGGAACATCTCGTAAAAGTCCCCCATGCGGAAGAAGAGGATCGCGTCCGGGTATCCCGACTTGATCTCCAGATATTGCCGCATCATGGGGGTCTGGTCTGCCATGCGTTGTGAACCTTCCGTTTCGTAGAATGGGTGTTGGTGGTTGTAGCACACGGCCTGCGGCTTTTCAAGGCCAAGGGGGGAGGGCGGGCGCTGCTGCGGAACTGCGGCCGGTAGAACGTGGGTGCTGAATTGCGCTGACGAAAAAACCCCGGACCACTGATCCGGGGCTTTGTGCGTTCGGCTGGTGCCGTTACCGGGGAAAGGCCGGGGTTAAAACTTTGCCCTGAAGCCGACCATGGCGTTGTGGCTTTCGAAGCGGATGCCGCTGGTTGTCAGCAGGTCCCCGTTGAAGCTGGCCCGGTCGGTGTTGAAGTAGCGGTAGCCCAGATCCAGCGAGTATCTGCGGTTGAGGGCGATGCCGAGGCCGGCGCCCACCTGATAGGCAAAGACGGTGTCGTTATCTTGGGGGTACATGTGAAACCGGGTCGTGCCGCTGGTGGCAAAGGTATCGGTCATGTACAGCGACGCAAAGCCGATGCCGCCACCCAGGTACGGGGTGACGGGGGTGTCGTTGTGGATGTCGAAAAAGGCGTTGGCCATGAAGGCGAGCGCCCCCAGGCTGCCGTCGATATTCCGGAACTGACCGCCGCCGGCATTGTCGGTAATCGACTTGATGTCGGACTGTTTGTACGAAAGTTCGCCCTCCAGGCGCATGAAACCGAAATCGTATCCGCCCGCGCCGCCGACATAGATGCCCGGGTCGAATTCTATCCGTTCGTCGGAGGTTGTGTTGCTGACGAAGTCAGTCGTTGACGAGTCCGTACTCCGGGGCACAGTTATGCCGAGGAAGCCGGTGACATAGGGACCCGGCCGCATGGGGGTCGCCTGGCTTGCGGCGGGGATGGCAACGGCTATGAGGAGTGCAAGGGTGGTCAATGTTTTTTTCATGGTTTGTCTCTCCTTTGTGCATTCTGGATTCGACAGGCATCGATCTCGACAGCCTGGCTGGCCGATGTGGCGGTGCAAGGCCAAAACAGTAGATGATACTATACTACATATACGCGGCATTGTCATGGGTTGACAGACAATCCGCGTCGTCAATCTCCCGGTTCGAAGATTTTGTTTAATGGTTGCGGCGTGTTGCGAAACTGCGGCAGGAGGGGGGCGATGGGGGAAAGCAGGGGCTTGCCGGGGAGCGAAACAGGGGGGAGTGGGTTACAGCATGTCACATGCGAGACCCATGAAATCGAAGATATTGTTTTCCGGGGCCACGCCCTGCTCGCGCTTGAACATGCAATTCGGCGAACAGTAGTGAAGGGCGCCGGGGATGATCACCCCGTCCGTGACCTCCAGCAGATAACCGTTGCGGTCCACGCGGACGGAATAAATACCGGCGGTGCTGCCGGCATCGAAGGCTGCTCCGCAATGGCTGCAATGTGTCCGTATCGTCGGCATGAACTGAATTTTGCCATTAATTAAATCGCAGCGTCAAGCGGTTAGAAATTATAATAATATAATTTTAAAAATAGAGCGCTAATCCTTCCATTTATGGCATCCGGAGCATCTGACGGGGCCTTTCGCCATCTCCGCGTGGCACCCCTTGCAGTTCTTGTGCGCCCATTCCTTGCCGAACCCTTTGATCTTGCCGACACCCTCCGCGTGGCATGTGATGCACGTGCCGGTGATGGCCATGTGGTCTTTGTGGGGAAAGGTCACCTTGTTCTTGAAATTGATCACCTCGGGCGCGGCAAGGGCCGATCCCGAGAAGGCAAGCAGGGCAAGCAGGACAGCAGCGGTCTGTTTCATGGGCGAATCTCCTCCTGGCTGTGTTTGGGGTGCTCTGCGGACGCGGCTGTCGGCGTCGGCGGGAAGTTCGGTGTGCTCCCCCGCCTTTTCCACATATACTATTTTTTATCCGTCTGCAAGGGCATATCCCTGGTTGCGCACTATTTTTGCCGCCCGGAGCGGGCGGCGCCCCCCTTGTCCCGCCTGCGCAAAAGGGGGTATACTAAAACAGAGGAGGCGAATACCCCATGAAAGCATTACTGGTATCGGTGTGTTCCCTGGTGCTCCTGACCGGATGCGCCCATGTCTTCAGCGAACGGGCCGACCTGATGGTGGACCGCACCATCGACTACGAACAGTTCAAGTTGAATCCCAAGGCCTATGTGGGCAAGTTTGTGAAGTTCGGCGGAATCATAGCGTCCACCAAGAATACCAAGGAAGGGGCCCGGATCGAGGTGGTGCAATTTAACCTGGGAAGCGACGACATGCCCTATGAGGAGCATGTCTCGGGCGGGCGTTTCCTGGCCACCAGCCCCGGCTATCTGGATGCCCTGGTCTTCAAGGCGGGGCGGCCGGTTGCGGTCATCGGAGAGGTGAAGGGCGAAAAGGTCCTGCCCCTGGGCGAGATCAGTTATACCTACCCGGTCGTCTCGATTGTGGAGATTCATGTCTGGAACCGCTCCGACCTGTATCCGTACCCGCCGGGGTACTACGACTCCCCGTACTTTTATTACGGTTACGGCCCCGCCTATCCCTACGGGTGGGGCGGCCCCTACTGGTACGGTCCGCGTCACTGGCGATAGTTTTTCCCGGGGATGAAGCAGGGAGAAACGGACGCCGGAGGCGCACCGTGGGGTGAACGTCTCCGGCTGTTGTTTGCGCGGGACGGCCCTACTTCAGTTTGAGGGCGATGCGCGCCACGTGGGCGCCCTGGTAGCGGGCGCCGGCCAGTTCGTTGGCGCTGGGCAGACGTTCGCCCTTGCCCCCGGCGATGGTCGACGCGCCGTAGGGGCTCCCCCCGGTGATCTCGGAGATGCCCATCTGCCCGGCAAAGGCGTAGGGGAGGCCGACCACCACCATCCCCTGATGGAGCAGGGTCGTGTGGAAGCTCAAGATGGTGGATTCCTGCCCGCCGTGCTGGGTGGCGGAGCTGGCGAAGACGCTGCCCGGCTTGCCTACCAGCGTTCCCTTCACCCAGAGCTGGCCCGTGGCGTCCAGAAACTGGCGCATCTGGCCGCACATGTTGCCGAAACGGGTCGGGGTGCCGAAGATGATGGCATCGGCACCTGCCAGGTCGTCCACCGTAGCCACCGGAATATGGGCCATGCCTTTCTGGGCCTCCAGCGCCCCCATCATCCCCAACACCTCATCGGAGAGGGTCTCCGGCACGCGCTTGATGATCGCCTCGCAGCCAGCCACCTCGCGAACCCCCTCGGCAACCGCTTCGGCCATCTTGTAGATATGCCCATACATGCTGTAATAGACGATGAGTACCTTGCACATCCCTTTAATCTCCTTTCAAATCAAGAATATTTGCCACGGAGCCGCCGGGGTGACACATGGCGCATCATGTCGAGGGCGGGTGTCCCGCCCCAACGACGGTGATGTTCTCTGCGCCTTCGTGGCCCTACGGCCTGACTGGCATCGTATGATGAAAGGATAGCAGATAATCGGGGCTGCGCAACCGCCCGGGCGCGCCGCTCCGCGCGAATGCAGCCGAGCCTGATATGCTCTCATCTGAATACGCGACAAATATTCAGGACTTTACACCTGTTGTGCAGTTCGTGCATCGGTATAATTTAACCGATTGATATTGTTGAAATAACCGGTCAAGCGTTAGCAAAACATGGTTGTCGGAATATTTTACATATATCTGGACCGTTCTTGTAAGGTGACTGTTATTGCTGATTTTTTTGCTTTGGTACGATATGTGCTAATAAAAATTGCCATTAAGGACATATTTGTACACTCATATAAAAGGTGGTGAATATCAAATGGGAAAATTGCTAATCGGCATGATGATCGTCTTGGGCATGGCAACAAGCGGGTGGGCAACGACGTACAGCGATTATACGTATTCCGATGCGTCCGGCCGTGCGGCAACCGCAGACTTTACCCTGGACGGGACAAGCCTCACATTGCTGCTCACCAACGCTTCGACCTCGGCCGTTCCCGATCCGACCTCTATCCTGACCGCGCTGCTGTTCGGCACCAGCAGTCCCTTGACGGCGCTGTCCGCGATAGTGCCGAGCGGCAGCACCGTCATTACTAAAAACGGGACCTTGTACCCTGCCGGCACGAACGTGGGCAGCCAATGGGCTTATAACGCCAACGGCGTTTCAAGCGCCGGCCTCGGTATCTTCGGCCCACACGACATAATTGGCGGTCCTGGTCTGATCTCCGCTCCCGGCAAGCCGCCGGCCGGCCTTCCCTACGGCATCGTCGGAACCGGCGCCATCAACTTCAACAACGGCGACCTGGGCAATGCCCAGTTGATTCGGAATGCGGTGCAGTTCACCTTCACAACCGGCAACGATTTCACCCTGGCGGACATCTCAAATGTCGAATTCCAGTATGGTACGAGTCTGGGGGGGTATCCCGCGAATCCGGTGCCGGAACCGTGCACCCTTCTTCTCCTGGGCGGCGGTTTCGGTGTGGCCGCCCTGGCTCGGCGCCGAGCGGGCAGGGGAGTTTAGATTGGCCGACACCGATGCAACTCAAAAGGGCTTCCACATGGGAGCCCTTTTTTGTGGGGCTCGTTTGGGAAAAAAATGAGGGGTAGGTCTCCACTCTTCAAATTTTGGATTTGGAGCCGCGACCCTTTGATTTTTTCTCAAAGAGTGAGTGAATAAGTCCCTCATCTTCCCGAGTTGCCGGATTGTAAATGACGAGAGCAAGGTCGGGGCGGCCATCCACTGAAAAGGATGAATAATCAAGAGTTAACGATCCAACAACCGGATGGTGTAGTCGTTTAATACAGTCGCCATTTGCCAAAATGTCATGTTTCTGCCACAGAGAGTTGAATTCTGAGCTAGAGCGACATAGCTCGTTGATCAGTTGTTTAACCTCATTCGTTGCTCCAGTTCGAGCAATGTCGGCTCGGAACGCTGCGACTATTGAATGTGCAACGTGCTCCCAATCGGCTTGGATAGACTGGATTTGAGGGTTCATAAAGAACCTTCTCAAAATATTGCGTTGAGAACTATCTAACTCACCAAAGTCGCCAAAAACGACAGATGCGGCTTTGTTCCAACCAACTATGTCCCATGTTGACGTTCTAACGAATGCCGGACTGTAACAGAGTGAATCAAGTATGCGCTGCAAGCGTGGTGTGATGCCATCGACAGGCTTATAACTGACCTCAGGAAGTCTTCCCAAAGCTAGAAGAAACATATGTTCACGCTCAGCATCGGTTAGCAGCAACGCACGAGCTAGCCGGTCCAGCACATCGGCAGAAGGCGCACCACCTCGGCCTTGTTCCAGCCACGTGTACCATGTTGCACTGACATTTGCACGTTGAGCGACCTCCTCACGCCGCAGACCAGGAGTGCGACGGCGTACCATGGAAAAGCCCAGAGCTACAGGGTCAAGTTTTGTACGACGATCCTTTAAATATTCGCCTAGAGGATTTTCTCTTCCGTCCATAAGCCATCCTGTTACTAATTATACTAGTATAAGGTCACTACTTTACCATTATATTGCACGAAGCTACGATTGTTTCAAATCATTTCTAGGGAGGACAATCTGAGTGAATATTTTCGTAACAGGTGCAACTGGATTTATCGGAACTCACGTTGCCAAAGAAATGTTTAATGCCGGACATAAAGTTATCGGTCTTGCTCGTTCAGATGCGGGGGCTCGGCGACTGACTGATATCGGCGTAAATGTCCATCGTGGCTCTCTTGAAGATCTTGATTGTCTGCGAAGCGGAGCAGCCGATGCGGACGCAGTCATTCACTTGGGCTTTGTTCATGACTTCTCAAAGTTTCAAGAGAACTGTGAAATCGACAGACAAGCCATTGAGGCTCTTGGATCTGTGTTAGCTGGAACCGGCCGCCCACTGATCATTACCTCTGGGTTGGTGCCAGCGGAAGCACCCGGGCAACTTTCTACCGAAGCCAACATTGTACCGCCGGACTTTCCTACCCCCCGGGTTTCGGAACAGACTGCTCTTGCGCTTCAGGCTAAAAAGGTTAGCTCAGCGGTTGTACGATTGCCCCAGGTCCACAATACCATCAAACAAGGTTTGGTCACCTATGCCATAGAGATAGCGCGAGAGAAAAGAATATCTGCATACGTGGGTGACGGACAATCCCGGTGGGCGGCGGCACATGTTACTGATGTCGCGCGTCTTTACAGGCTTGCAATAGAAAAACATAAATCAGGTGCCATTTATCATGCAGTAGCCGAAGAAGGTATACGAATGCGTGATATTGCCGAAGCCATTGGGCGAAGCTTGGGAATGTCGGCGGTATCCATCTCTCCGGAAGAAGTCAGGGAGCATTTTGGATGGCTGGGTATGTTCGTAGAGCGAGATCTACCGGCTTCGAGCGCCATTACAAGGGAAAAACTGGGATGGATTCCGACTGGGCCGGGGCTGATTGCTGATATTGAGCGAATAAATGCGCAATAAGGTGGCGTTGACTTTAAACAGGTCGTTTTTTACGGCGTAAAAACTTAATTTGGAGTTGCATACAACATAAATAAAATCGAAAATAGGGCTATCCGCGTAAAAACGCCGCCTTAGTAGGACTATGGGTGGCGTTTTTACGCGGATAGCGGTACTGCGGGTCAACTTGGCTCGGAGTAGATAAATCCGCCTGACAGGGCAGCTTGTTTATTTTGATTCCTTGCTCCCCATTCGCATAATCCTTCCAAGACAGGTAAGAGCGTTTCTGCTTTAGCTGTCAAACGGTACTCAACTTTAGGCGGAATTTGAGGATACTCTTTTCGTTCTATCAAACCATCTGATTCCAGTTCTTTCAATTGCGAACTCAATATCTTAAAGGTAATCGAGCCAATTTGTCTTTTTAGGTCATTAAAGCGGATAGGTTGATTTTCTGCCAAAAGGTAAATGATAACCATCTTCCATTTACCGCCAATCACCGACAAGGTATATCCAAAAGGTGTATCTTGGATATTTTTTACTTGACCCTTATATGCAGCCATTCCCATAATTGACACTATCCTTTCTAATAGTAGCTATCAATAAAGTGCGTACTACTTTTTCATTTGCTGTCTTGTTATACTAAATTTACTTTAAAGTAAAGGAGAGATAAAATGATTAACATTAAGACTTATAATCACAATCTTTGGGATCACGGCATTTCCCAAGCATACGGAGTGAATGGCACAATTTATGTTTCCGGGCAATTTTCCCATGATTCAGAGGGCGCATTTATTGGCGAAGGTGACATTGAAACGCAAACTCGTCAGACACTTGAAAATCTTGACCATGTATTAGCGGAGTTTGGTGTCACGAAATCCAACCTCGCGTATGTGGAAATTTATCTGGCAGATGCTGGGGAGTATTCGGATTCCGTTATTAAGCTGTTCAAGGGATACTTAGGGAAGCACCGGCCAGCGGGAACTCTTGTAGGAGTGCCGTCTTTTGCTTTTCCGGCACAATTAATTGAAATAAGTGCTGTCGCATATACCGACTATTAATAACTATTCAGCTCACAGCAACCGTCGAACAAGATACAAAAAAAGCCGACCCCACTAAGATCAATGGGGCGGCTTTTTTAGGAATAATTTGGGTGTCAAGCCAGCACATTGACATCACGTATATTGCACCCCTCCCATAACTCGCCTCAAGCCACTCTGCCGAGCCATCCACGCCCCCGCAACCGGCCATCGTTACAAAACAATCGAAACTATTTGAAGAGATAATTGGCGGAAGCACATGGGAATCGAACCCACCGGGGAGATTTCTCATCCCCCCCACCGGTTTTGAAGACCGGGCGGCCCACCAGCGACCGACGTGCTTCCGAAGAGGTTGTGACGAGCCGGCTGCAACCGGCCCGCAGGATTTGGGAAGGGCTCTCTTATACACTCAGTCGCGGCACTTTTGCAAGCGGTGTTGCAAACGGACCCGGTGGTGCGTAGGAGGGCAGGGAACTTATTCCCGGCCTTGACGGGAGGGGGGATGGTTTACGCCACATCCTCGCAGCCGACGGCTATGACCCGGTTGCGACCCTCTTCCTTGGAGATGTAGAGCGCCTCGTCGGCGGCCTTGTAGAGCTTTTCCGCCGTGCCGAACTTGTCGAGGGAGGCGACGCCGCAACTGAAGGTGGAGTTGAAATACTCCTCGCCGGCGGGAAAGCCGATGGCGGCGAAGCTCTCCAGGATCTGCTCCAACAGGTGCCCGGCCTCCATGATGTCGCAGGCGGGAAGGATGACGGCAAACTCCTCGCCCCCGGTGCGGCCGACCACGTCGCACGTGCGGAGCCGCTGCCGAAGCAGCCGGGCCAGGGCCATGAGGACCCGGTCCCCCGCGTCATGGCCGTACTGGTCGTTGATCTCCTTGAAACGGTCCAGGTCGATCATGGCGAAGCAGAGCGCCTCCTCCCCCCTGAGGGCGTCTTCGATGGCCAGGTCGAGATGCTTCCTGGTGGCGGTGTGGTTGAATAGCCCGGTCATGGCGTCCGTGGTCATGGAGGAGCGTATGACCTTCATCCGCTCGGCCAGAACGGTCACGGTGGAGATCAGGTGATCCGGCGTGATCGGCTTGAGCAGAAATTCGTCCCCACCCATGCGCCGCGCCTCGAACTGGGCGTCCGCATTGGTTTCGCTGGAGAGGAAGATGATCGGGATGCTGAAGTAGGCCTCGATCTGCCGGATCGTCCTGGCCAACTCCGTGCCGTTGCAGCCGGGCATGTACATATCCATGAGGATCAGGTCCGGCTTGAATTCCAAGAGCAGCGGCAGCGCCTGCAAGGGGTCGTTCAGGCTCCGGGTCTCCATGCCCGCGTCCTGGAGAATGAGGGCGGTCATCTCCGTCAGGAGCGGGTCGTCGTCCACGATCATGATGCGGTACGGTTCGGGGGCCTCCCGGGTGGTAAGGGCGTGAAGGGTCGTGCAGAGGCCGGTGATGTTGACCGGCTTGACGAAATAGGCGTCGGACCCGGCCCGGAGCGCCGCGAGACGGGAAGAGAGGTCGCCCAGGGAGGAGATGAAGACCGTGGGGATAGTCCGTTCCAGCTCGGGGCGAATCTCCTTCATCACATCCGCCCCGCCGGTCGGCTGGCCGGGGTAGACCAGGTCCATGACGATGACGTCCGGGTGCCCGCCGCGGACGGCGTTGCGGAACTGCTCCAGCTCGCCGAAGGTCAGCACCTCGAAGCCGAAACAGCCGATCTGGGTGGCCAGGTTCAGGCGTTGCAGGGGGTCGTGCTCGCAGAGGTAGACGACCCGGCGTTCCATCCCGTGGAAGGTCTCGGCGGCCGCCACGACCTCAAGGGCTTGCAGGTCCATGGCCCGGGGCGCATCGGTGCGGGCCGCCTCGCGCTCCATCCGGCCGACAAGCTCCTGCAGCAGGGGGCGCCAGGCGCTCTCGGGGCCCGCCTCTCCCTTGCGCACCTGCCGCGCCAGCCGCTCCCCCTCCGCGGCCAGGTCGCTCAATGCGTGCAGGCCGAAGTTGGCGCTCTCCCCCCGCAGGGTGTGGAAGCAGCGGTACAACTCGTTGACCGCTTCTTTGGCCGGCACCCCCTGGCCGAGGGCGGCATGCGCCTCCCTGACGGCGTCCAGCTTGGCGGGGAGCTGCCGCATGAACGTCTCGCGGAAATTCTTCAATTTTGTCGCTATTAAGGTTGATTTGCCGCCCATAACGCCTCTGTGGGGAAACAACGCCCGCGGCCCCGGGTCTCAGCCCTTGGGCCGCGGGCATCCGTTGCCGGTGAAGATCGTACGATTGTCCCCGGTGCGGGCAACCGTATGCCTTCTGCTATACCACACCAGGTTTCCATTAACAAAGTCTATTTGTGTGTTCCCTCAGGCGGGTTCTGCGGGTGGGACTCGGGGGGGGGCGGTAGCTCAGGGAGGGGGGAAGGAGCGGCTAAAAGGCGACGCCGAATCTGACGCTGAGGCCGCCCAAGCTGGCGACCTCCTGGCGGGGAGGAGGGGCTTTTATCCGGCTTTCCTGGGGACTGCCCCCCGCTTCGTAGCTGAAGGTGAGCGATACCCCGTTGTTGTAGCGGACCATGACGTTGCCGTCGTCGTTCAGGGTCAGGAGGGCTTTTTTCGCGGCAGGGAGCTGGGGAGCGGGTTGCTCCCGGAGTTGTTGATCCGGGGCCTGGAGGAAAAGCACGTTTTCCGCGCGGGCGGGGAGGGGGGCGAGCAGCAGGGAGAGCAGGGCACAGACCGCAGCGGCCAGGAACAAGCGGGGTGTTGCTTGGTGGTGTGCTTGCATACGTCCTTCCTTTTCCTTATTCCATCTGCGGGCACAAAAAAAGCCGGGTCGCCGATATCATTATCCTGATATTTCGGCGACCCGGCTGTCTCTGTAAGACCCGTGGGCTTTCCGTCCCACCCTCGCGGATGGTTTAGTATTGTCGATACCCTATGCAATTGTTGATTCACTCTACCCCTGCCCGGGTAGATATTATGTGACGGCCGTCACATTTTGGGAGAATGTGCGTCCCTCTTCCCGGGGGGCATCCCTTCGCGGCGCACCCGCCGCGCTTTCTTGCGAGTTTCCATTTGTGCATTACAATTAGCACATCACTTTCCTACCGAGCCCCGAAAGGAGGCGTCACATCATGAAAAAGCTCACCGTGGCTCTTGCCGTGGTTCTCGCGACGGCCGGGACGCCCGCCGCCCTTGTTGCGGCGGATGCTCCCCAAAATGCCGGTCCTGAGATCATCAAGCTCAAGATGGGCGACCTCTATCTGGTCTTCAAGCACTGGCAGCATCAGAAGTGGACCAACCGTGAATGTCTCCGCTGCCATACGGCCCAGGAGTGGAAGATCAAAAAATGGGACAAGGAGGTCGCCCACCAGATCTGCATCTCCTGCCATGACCAGGGGAAAAAAGGGCCGGTGGACTGCAAGGAATGCCATGGCCCCACCTACACCTCGATGCAGAAGGACCGCCCGTAGCGAGGTGGCCTATAGTGCTGTCGAAATCCCGGAGGGCATGGTTTGGAAGGCCGGGCCTGCACCCGCCGGGATTTTCCCCTGGCCCGGAAGAAGCCGCGCGTCTGCGTGCCGCCCCACCTACCCCCAGTCGTCACGTTTTACCTGACAAACATGAAAGGAGCACCCGATGAAAAATGGCATTACATCAGGCGTTGTATCGACCGTGGCGGCAGTTCTGGTATCGCTCACCGTGTCGGCCGTGGCAGGAGCGGAAGGGATGGCGTCCCCCGAGGGGACCGCAACGCCCTCCGAAACATGCGGGGGATGCCACAAGGCGATCTATCGGGAGTTTGCCTTTGGCTTCGGGAGCGACATTCATTACAAGCCAACGACGATACCGGCAGCACCGAATCAAAAACTGACCATGCCCGCGAATATTTCGGATACCGCCACAGCCCATGCCTTTGCCGGTGTCGAACCGTATCCCATCCACTCCCGCGAGGCCGAAGAGGGGGGAAAATCCTGCAACGTCTGCCACTTCCCGGAACCGTTCGCCATACCGGCCATGGGTGTCGAGGAGATGACCAAGCCGAAAGCGCGGCCAAAAGGCAAAGAGGCCGGAGGGCTGACCTGCGCCAGTTGCCACCTGACGCCTGAAGGCGTGATCCGCGGACCCCACGCCGTGAAGGCCCCCCACGCGACCGTTGCCGACCCCGCCATCCAGACCTCCGCCATGTGCGCCTATTGCCACAGCATGGGCAAGCGGGTGCCCGGCAAGCAGACCCAGACCTTCCTGGAGTGGCGGGATGACTTCAATAAGCCCGGCCTCGGCAAACAGCACTGCCAGGATTGCCACATGCCCCGTACCGTCCGCAAGGTGGCGGAAGATTTCGATAACCCGGCACGGGCCGTTGCCCGGCATCTCTGGACCGGCGGGCGTTCCCAGCAGCGGCTTGCCAGCGCACTCAGTCTGGCCATCAGCCAGCAGGATAAAGGACGATCCGATCTGTCGTTCCATGTCATCAATGTGGGCGCCGGACATTCGGTGCCCACAGGCTCCAACCGCCGGGCCATATACCTGAACGTGGAGATTATGGACAAAGACGGCAAAAATGTTGCCCGGAACGAGTGGATGTTTGCCCCGTGGTATGGTGCCCGCCCCGATGACAAGAAATTCCTGGAAGAGGATAAAAAACGGCCGGACGCGAAAGCGGCCATGCAGGCCGATGCCCAGGGCCCCCATGAAGAGATCATCCGTGCGGGTGAGGAGCGGATTCTTCCCTGGACGCCGAAGTTGCCGGCCGGCGAGTATACCGTACGGGCACGCCTCGTCTACGACCTCAACCGGTACAACGACGAGTCGTTCACCGACGACCAGACCGAGATCAACAGCGCCATCCTTGCCTTCAGGGTGCGGTGAGGCCGCTTATGGCCGTTACCATGCATGACAGGCCACATCAGCGTCTCTTTCCGACGGTGCACATGGGGCTGTGAAAACAGAACCATCGGGGAGATCGAAATGCTGGAGAAACCGGCTGACATGATTGCAACGATACCGCTGAAACCAGCCGGACTGTGGGAGCTTGTCGGTTACTTTCTCCGCCTCGGCGCCTTCGGCTTTGGCGGGCCGATAGCCCTTGCCGGATACATGCAGCGCGACTTGATTCCCCGCGGCTGGATTACCGAAGAAGAGTATCTCCAGGGTCTTGCCTTTGCGCAGATGATGCCCGGCCCCCTTGCCGCCCAGTTAGCCATGTGGATAGGGTTTATCCGTCATGGGGCGGCAGGGGCCTCCCTGGTGGGAATCGCCTTCATTCTCCCCGCCTTCCTGATCGTTGTCGCCATCTCCTTCTTCTACGTGGCCTACCAGGGGCTTGCGGTCGTGCAGGCGCTTTTCTACGGCATTGGCCCGGTGGTGATCGCCATAGTCGCGCACTCCGCCGTCCGCCTCGCCAAAAGCACGGTCGGCGCAGAGCGCCGCATGTGGCTCATCTTTGGCATCGTTGCACTGATAACGATGGTGTCCCGCACCGAAATCGCCCTGCTGTTCGTTATTTCCGGTTTGATCGGCATTCTGCTCTATAGCCCGCCTGCAAGCTGGAAAAGGCGGGGAAATCTGATTCCTGCGGTTCTGGTCGCTTTTACCGGTTTATCGGCTACGGCGCCGCTCCTCTGGAAGTTGGGAGGCTTTTTCGTCAAGGCGGGGGCGTTTACCTTCGGCAGCGGCCTTGCCATCGTCCCGTTTTTGCACCAGGGAGTCGTTCTCAATTACCACTGGCTTACCGAACGACAGTTCCTCGATGCCGTTGCGGTCGGGATCATAACACCGGGTCCGGTGGTCATAACCGCAACCTTCGTCGGCTATCTCGTGGCCGGATTATGGGGTGCGTTCATCGCGGCGGCCGGGGTGTTCCTGCCGGTTTATTTGTTTGTCCTGTTCATTGGCCGGTACATTATCCGTTACCGTGAACATCCCGCATTGAAAGGGTTCGTCAAAGGCGCCACAGCGGCGGCTTCGGGGGCAATCGCAGGCGCAGCCGTCATTCTCGGGCAAGGCTCGATTATCGACGTCCCCACGGCGGCCATCGGCATTGTCAGCCTCCTGCTCATCCGGCGCTGGAGGCTGCCGGAACCGGTACTCATACTTGGGGGCGCTGTTGTGGGCTTTGTGCTGTTTAAGGGCTGAAACCGAAAAAAAGGCCGATTGGCCCCTGAGGAGGATCCATGAAAAGGAGAGCAGTCTGTGGGAGCATCTGCATAATGGTTGCACTGACGGCGGGCGGTAGCACGTGTTGGGCCGCGGAGGCCGCCACGGCAAGCCAGTGGACCTTCGACAGGGAGCAGGCGGGGAAGCTTCCGGCCGGGGCGACGGTCTTTGCCGGAAAATGGGCCGTTCGAGGGGAGCCCGGCGCGCCGAGTGCGCCGAATGCCCTCTGCCAGACCGGCTACTCCGACTATCCCGCGCTCTCCCTGGGGGACAAGGTCTACGGCGACGTGACGATCGCCACCCAATTCAAGGCGATCTCGGGCAGCGGCGACCGGGCCGCAGGAATCATTTTTCGTATCAGGGACAAGGACAACTACTACATTCTGAGGGCCAACGCCCTGGAAGATAACGTCAACATTTATACGTATGCAGGTGGCAGGCGCAGATCCGTCCGTGAAGGTTCGGCCAAGGTGCCCTCCGGCACATGGCAGGAGTTGCGGGTGGAGGTCCGGGGAAACCGCATTCGCGGTTTCCTGAACAACAAACAGGTCGTTGAGGCTATTGACGATACCTTCAAGGCCGGGAAGGTAGGGTTATGGACCAAAGCGGATTCCGTCACCTGTTTCGACAACGTCCGGGTCAACCCGGCGAAACCGGAATAGGGGCCTTGCTGTCTGTTTTCCCTTTTTGGGGTGCGGATAGGGGGCAAGGGGAAGGACAGCAAGATTTGCGGCAGCGTCATAAAGATTTTCGGCCCTCCCGTGAAAAATAGTACTAAGATATTGAAACAGTGAGAAAATATGGCATGATTTATCCAACTAACCTCTCCGGGTGAACATGGTGCATAAACAGGAAACCGTCTCGTCCCGCTATTTCGACTACCTCTACCGGCTGGGGAGCACCGTCAATGCCGCCATCGGGCTGTTATGCTGCGTGCTCCTCGGGGCTGTGGACGTTCTGACGCCGCCGGAATACATGTTTTCCTTTCTCTACCTCCTCCCCATCTCCTTTACCACCTGGTTTGCCGGCAAACGCGCGGGCCTGCTGGCTTCCATAACGTGCACCGCCATTCTGGCGCGGTACAACTTTCAGGCGGACATGCTCGCCGCTATATGGAACAACCTGTCGACGCTCGGCATCTTCTGCGTCGTCGCCGTCATGGTGTGCAAGATCCATCAGCTTCTGGACAACGAACGGATTCTGTCCCGCACCGATGCGCTGACCGGGGCAATGAACCTCCGAGCGTTCACCGAACTTGTGGAGTATGAAATATTGCGCTTGCGGCGCGACTATAGGCCCTTTTCCCTTGCCTATTTCGATATCGACAACTTTAAAAAGGTGAATGACAGGTACGGGCACCGCCAGGGTGACGAACTGCTCAAGTCGGTGGTAAGCTGCCTGAGGGAAAAGATACGGAGGACGGATATCATCGCCAGGCTGGGCGGGGACGAATTCACCATCTTTTTCCCCTCGACGGACCATGAGGCGGTGAAGACGGTAACGCTGGATCTGGTGAAGTCACTGGACCGGCTGGCGAAACTCAACAAGTGGCCCACCACCATCAGCATGGGGGTCGTAACCTGTTCGGACGGGGGATGCAAACTCGACGACCTCATATCGACGGCGGACAAGCTCATGTACGACGTGAAGCGTGCCGGGAAAAACGGCGTTGAATATGCCGTGTATCCGCGGGCGTAACGGGACAAACCTGAAAGGCTATTCCTGATACCCCAGAGCATTCACCCCGGCCAGATAGTGCGCAAATCTCTCAGCCGCCTTTATTTTCAGGAACGTTGTGGTCGTCAAATAACGCGTGGACAACGGGTCGCTCAGCACCTGTCTGCCATACGTCTCCATAATCTGATTGCTCTTGAGCTTCCTGTCATCCGGCAATATCGCACTCTCGCGTTTTTTGCCGCCTTTTACCCAGTGGTACAACTTTTTTGCCGGTTCGATGCATGCGGAAGGTAAAACCGCATGGGCAAGACGAGACAGAAACGTCTGCTTATAACCATCCAGGAATTCCAACTCGAAAGTCGTGCGATTAATTTTTGCCGGCCTATGTGTGGTGCATACGGGCAGGTCTAAGAGCTCCGGCATCAGGGTATGAATGAGCCGTATCTGGAATACATCGTTCGATCGATACTCGAACGGCATCTCTAACAGTGAATCGTGCAGACACTTCAACGCCAATGGGTCAATATAGTGGCAAAACTCGTTGGCAAAGTTCAGGAACCTTGCATCGGTGCGGATGTAAAGGAAAAGGGCCGCTCTTACGAAGGTTTCTAATGGCGCTCCATCATCAGGATATTCTATCCGGCCGCGGCGCAAGCCCTCTCTCGCATCCTGGATGAATTCGGATCTATAGAGTTCCCGGCAAGGAAGATCAGGGCTCTTGCCTTCGGCAGACATATTGAAATCAATGAGGTCATCGATTGTATAGTTTCTCTGCGCTTGCGCCCATGGCCTCCTGCATGCCGTAATAACGCCGCGTCCGCCGAGCAGGAGATCGGGATAAGGTGAAATGCCGCCGCTCAATCCCGCTAACAACGACCGGGAAGCTCCATAAACCTCATACTGGAAGCCGTAAGTCCGGAATAACTCCTGTAACATATTTTGATGGTATGGCTGTTCTCCGGACCAGTCCAGTAGCTGGAAAGGGAGGTTGAATGTTTTGGCGATTTTTGTTGCAATTTCAAGATCGATTGGGCGGTCGTCGGTCAGGTCGCTGTTTCCGACTCCATACATGATTTTAGGAGCCGCCCCCTGATCCAATAACGCCGCCAGGACGGTTCTTGAATCGCGTCCGCCTGTTCCGAAAAGCCCAACAGAGCCGACCGCCGTTATCTCGCGGAACACCGCCTGGACCTCGGATTTATACCCATCAACCGCATCGGAAATCGATGAATATTTTTGCCCGGCAGTAGGGGTATCCGGTAGATCAGTTACTTTGAACTCTCCATCGTTAAGGTCGACAGTTATCGCCTGGGTGCCGAAAAGTCGCCTCACTCCCCTGTAGAAAGTCTCTTCTCCCAGGGTGCAGCTCTCAAATGCGGTCATGACCAGTTTTAGTGGATTTATTCTCCGCTCTGGCAACATCTGCGCACAGATATCGAGCGAATTCGAAATATTCCAGCACGAATCCATAGCGGAGTAATACAGAGAAATCGCACCCTGAGGATCGGTGAAGACGGTTATTTTATTTTGATGCCTGATCGCGACGGCGTAGTGGCCGATTGCCTTTGAGCGTACCGCTTCAATGCCACTGTTGACGAAATCGGCATAGAAGTCCCGAAGCGCCGAAGGACCAAGCCTGGACCGGTAAATGATCGTGCCGGCTGAGCATATCCAATCGTCTTCTCCACAGGTAACAAGGTTATCGGTGCCGACGGCGCGCTTTCTGTATGCCTGAACATGGCAGTTATGGGTGGAAAGATACCCTGATGAGCTCAGACCCGCTCTCTTGCATGCGTTTTCGGCTTGTCGATGCGAATTCTCGTTTGATGTCAGGTACCATCGAGCCATTTTCCCCTCCCCCACGACGTGCAAACTTTTTGCCTGCTAAGGGTTTGTTCACTCCATAAGCACTTCTGTCGGGATAGCCGCCGCTGACGGACCATTTTCGAGTTGCCGCCCCATCAAACCCACAGTCATAATTTTACCCCATACAAGTATAAATTCAAATGCAGTTTCAGCATGTTAGAAATGTCGCCACGATCCAGAAAATGTTGAAATAATTAACACCATGATGCCGGTTCCCCAACCATCCCCTCATCACACAAAGAAAGGCCCTCGGAACATCTCCACGGGCCTTTTTTGCATCAATTTGACACATCCATACCACGGTTGTATGCTGCCACCTGCACGGAAGAACATCAGTTGACTGGGTTTCGGCGTTATTGACGTGCCGGCGTTACCAATTGTGCCTCAAGCCGCAAATGCAATCCCCCCAATAAGGGAGCAGGGTAAAGCTCCCGAAACAGCGCAAGAAAGGCCTGACCGATGAGTGTCCTCTATCTTCTCATATCCTCCCTCTGTATCCTTGCCCTGGCGTACCGCTACTATTCCGCCTTCATTGCCGCCAGGGTCCTGATGCTGGACGACCGCAACATTACGCCGGCGATTACCTGCAACGACGGCAAGGATTATGTCCCGACCAACAAGTGGGTGGTCTTCGGACATCACTTCGCCGCCATTGCTGGGGCGGGGCCGCTCATCGGGCCGACGCTGGCGGCACAGTACGGCTGGGGCCCCGGCTTCTTCTGGATTCTGCTGGGCTCGGTCTTCGCCGGCTGCGTCCACGACATGATCATCCTCTTTGCCTCGGTCCGCCACCAGGGGCAATCCCTGGCGGTCATCGCCCAAAAGGATGTGAGCAAGCTCACCGGCATTACCACCGCATTCGTTACCCTGTTCATCATCATCGTGGCCCTGGCCGGCCTGGCCGTGGCCGTGGCCAATGCGCTGTTCAACAACCCCTGGGGCGTCTTCATCATCGCCATGACCATCCCCATCGCCATGCTCACCGGGGTCTACATGTTCAGGATCAGGCCGGGCGCCATCCTGTCCGGGACGACCTTCGGCGTTATCGCCATACTGGCAGCCGTGTATTTCGGGGGACCGGTCGCCCAGTCATCCGTCGCCGGATGGTTCACCTTCAGCAAGCAGAATCTGTCGATCATCCTGCCGCTGTACGGATTTTGCGCGGCGGCGCTGCCGGTGTGGCTTTTGCTCGCGCCGCGCGACTATCTCAGCACCTACATGAAGATCGCCGTGATCGGGGGGCTGGCGATGGGGCTGTTCTTTGTGAATCCCACCGTGCAGATGCCCTTCGCGACCCGCTTCATTGCCGGCGGCGGCCCGATCATCCCCGGCCCGGTCTGGCCGTACGTCTTCATCACCATCGCCTGCGGCGCCATCTCCGGGTTCCACGCCCTGATCGGCTCCGGCACGACCCCCAAGATGCTGGAACGGGAAGGGCAGATCCGTCTGATCGGGTACGGCGCCATGCTGACGGAAGCATTCATCGGCGTGATGGCGCTTCTGGCCGCCGTCACGCTGGTGCCCAACGACTACTTCGCCATCAACTCCTCGGCCGCGGCCTTTGCCAAGCTCAACATGCCGGTGCAGAACCTGCCGGAGCTGTGCCGCCTGGTGGGCCTGGACGTTGCCCACCGCCCCGGCGGCGCGATCTCGCTGGCGGTCGGCACGGCGTACATCTTCTCCCACGTCGGCGCGGGATTGCAGCATACGATGAAGTACTGGTTCCAGTTCATCATCATGTTCGAGGCGCTGTTCATTCTGACCACGATAGACGCGGGGACCCGGGTGGCGCGCTACATCCTGCAGGATATCCTGGGAAAGGTCTATGCCCCGCTCAAGCAGACCGACTGGATACCGGGGGTGGTGCTGACCAGCGGCGGCGTTTCCTTTGCCTGGGGGTATATCCTCTACACGGGCGATGTCTCCTCCATCTGGCCCCTGTTCGGCGTGACCAACCAGACGCTGGCGGCGCTGGCGCTGGCCATCGGGACCACGATCATCCTCAGGATCTCGGCCAAGAAGCGGTACGCGCTGATCACGGCGGTGCCGTGCGCCTTTGTCACGGTGACCACCTTCGCGGCGGCCTTTATGAATATCCAGCTCTACCTGGCCCAGGGCATGATACTCAACACCGTGCTCAGCGTCGTGATCATCGTCCTGGTGACGGTCATCATCGTGGAAAACCTGCGCGTCTGGCTCACCCTCCTCAAAACGGAAAAACCGCTCGGCATGAACGATGAACGGGAACATATCTACTGCCCGGTGGTCCCTGCCCATGCGCCGGATGACCTGCCGCTGGCCTGAAAGGCCGGAGGAGGGGCAAAGGTGCAAGCCTGGCCTGGACTTCTCCCGGTCTGATGAGGGTGGGCAGGGGTAATACCTGCTCTCTACTCTCGCCTCTGGGGAGCACTTTCAAACATTTCGTTTCGTTTGTCGTCAGCATCTGCAAAATGTTTAAATGTCAAACGAGACCCCTCGGGGCCTTCCAAGGAGGAGGTCAACGAAACAAATTATATTTAAGAATACAGCGCAATGCCGAAATGCCATCCTTCCAGCCTATTTTTTTCCCTTCAGAATAATTCCTTCCTGAATAAGAAATACCGGTTTCATAAATGCGTAAGTTTAATCGTGCAATCTTTGCTGTAAATTCAGGTTCAAAACCGAAACGGTTTTCTTCAATATAAATATTTCCCAAAATTTCTCGGCGGAAAGCCTTGTAACACGTCTCCATATCAGTCAGGTTTAGGTTTGTTAGTATATTTGAGAGCATGGTAAGGAATTTATTTCCGACCATATGCCAGAAGAAAAGTACTCGACGATATTCACCGGTTACAAAACGAGATCCATAGACAACATCCGCCTTGCCATCAAGAATAGGTTGGATGAGCTTCGAGTATTGTTGAGGGTCATATTCTAGGTCGGCATCCTGTATGATTACAATATCGCCTGTCACATGATTAAACCCTGTCCTGAGAGCAGCCCCCTTGCCTTTATTAAAGTCATGGTATAGGACCTTTGCAATGCCATTGTCCAAAGTCCGAAGAATATCCCGGGTACCGTCAGTTGAATAGTCGTCTATTAATATGATTTCTTTTTCTAAAGTAACTGAGCTGACCAGATTGAGTAACTCCAGGATGGTGTTTTTTTCGTTATAAACAGGTATGACAACTGATAGCATCACAAATTACCCCTTAGATTATGCATGAGTACAATATCAAAGTTATTATGAGCTAAATTAGTCGCGTAATGATGCCTCACTCGTGATGCTGAATTTTAAGTCAGCTATTTGAATGTATATAAATATTTTTACCACAAGCACACAAAACAATTATCATTAAAAGTGGTACCAATATTCCTTTATAAGTGTGGTTGATATAATTTAAATAGAGCCATTTAAAATCAAAAATATTCATGTATGGTTGAGAAAGTACATCATTATTGTTTGCTAGATATGTTTTTTCAACATAGTTGTAGTTTGATAATTTTTTAGCGGAATCATAAACGAATTTGACATGATACAAAATCGGCGATCTGCGCCAGTTAAAATAGGTCTCCGTTGGTGGTTCTTGAATGGGCTGCACTCCGTCACCTTGTGCGATGTCAAATTTTATATTTTCGTTAAGTTTCAAATAATTAAAGTACCTGTAAGGGCTTATCGATATTGCTGTGATCTGAATTGCCGCCCCTAAAATTACACCCGCGACAATGAAGGTTTTGAGCTTTCCGGACGGGTTGGAAAGTATGGAGGCTATGGGAATTATGAAATAGGGAATAGTAGCCAGGAGAAATCGTGGCCCCCACGCCCAGTCCCCATGCCAAAACAAATATTTCGAGTAAAAAGCAAAGTAGGAAATGATGAGAGTGACAAAGCAGAGTGCTATTTTGAAATTTAATTTAAAAAAACAGTAAACTGATATGAAAAAGAATAACGTAGGGGGTGAATAAAAGAAGAAGCCTTTTCCTGGGCTGAAGAGAAGCCCGGTTAAGCCAATAATAGTATTTGTGCCAGCAAAAATATTTAGCCCCCACTTTGTTGCCATGATTCCATAGCCGGTTTCAAATACTGAACCAAATCTATAATAATTATACCACATGTTCAAGGCTGCAAATGGAGTCAGGCATATACAAAAAAGGCAAATACATGTTACTATTTGTTTTAGCTTGTCTTGATAAAACTCGCTAAAGATATATTCTAAGAGCAGTAATGTAAGTACTGCTGGAATAGCAATGACTGCATTTATTCGTGTTATGACAGCCATGCCGATAGAAAAGGCTGAATAAATTATATATGAAGTTTTTTGGGTAATTGTGTGCTTGTGCATGCAATAAACTGAAAAAAGTATAAAGAGTGTTTCAATGCTTTGATCACCTGGGTCTTTAGCATAGTAGCAGGCCATTGTAGTAAAACCATAAATAAAAGATATTGTCAGGCTGATACGTTTTGAATATCCAATGGAAGATGTAAATACATACATTAAGCAGTTTGTAGATGCGCTGATGGTCACATTTACCAATGGTATCAATGTCGCCGGTTCAATATGTAACAATTTACCTAAAAGGTAAAACGGAATACCCAGCAACACGGAACCTATTCCAAACCAAGAATAATCTCGACCATCAACGCCTTTGACGCCGCTACCAGTTGGGACGTTGAAATCGAAGTGATTTGTTAGAGACGACAAAACATCAACTCTAGCCTGGCCGACATCAAAGATATTCAGACCCGATAAAATCAGTAAGTAAAAAGCTAACGAAAATAGAAAAATGTCGATAATTAGCAGGTTGCTACTTCTGTCACTACTGTTTGAGTTCATCATATTTTTATCCGCCGCCGAATAAAGCTATCCGAACTTGACTGCATGACAGTCGCAAAACCATTGTGATGGGCTTTTTAATGGTGCGCCTCCAAAATCGGAAGATGCTCCTTGCACAAAAAGAATCAGCATCACGCGACGTTGCCCCTGACACGTTTCAAAATTATTGCATAATTTTTTTGCTGCGCAAGCCGACTCCCTAAATTACTGCTTAACAATATTTCTGGTAGGGCGCATGGTTAACGCAAATTCATGAAAATTCCTGAGGGAGTGTTGTGAGTTGGCGTAAGTGGAGATAGGATGCCGATTATCCAGCAGGTGTGTGCGTTAAATATTGACTAGGCCACCTATGTGACCGGAATCACTATGTGTGGTGTGGTTGATCTTTTAGACCTTAAAAGCATTTAATAGAAAAGGCCCCTGCAAATATTTTTGCAGGGGCCTGTTTTTTATTGGCGTCCCCGAGACGATTCGAACGTCCGACCCCTTCCTTAGGAGGGAAGTGCTCTATCCTGCTGAGCTACGGGGACAGATAGAAATGAGGGACTTTTATAGCAGAGTTGCGCCCCGGTTTCAAGCGAAACGCTCGCCTCAGAACTTGAGCAGCGAGAAAACCTTACCCTCGGGCAGCCTTTTGCGCCCTTCCAGGAATTCCAACTCGGCCATGAAGCAGCAATCAACCAACTCACCCCCCATGCTCTGCACCAGATCCACCACCGCAGACATGGTGCCGCCGGTGGCCAACAGGTCGTCGGCGATCAGGATGCGCTCGCCCGGCTTGATGGCGTCCTTGTGGATCTCCAGGGTGTCGGTGCCGTATTCCAGGGCATAGGTCTTGCTGAAGGTCTCCGAGGGGAGCTTGCCCGGTTTGCGCACCAGCACGATGCCGGCCCCCAGTTTGTAGGCCAGGGCCGAACCGATGATGAAACCGCGGGCCTCCACGCCGATCACCTTGTCCACGCGCTTGCCGATGTAGTGGTGGGACAGCAGGTCGATCATACGGTGGTAGGATTTGGCGTCCTGCAGCAGGGTGGTGATATCCTTGAAGACGATCCCCTTCTTGGGAAAGTCGTGGATGTCGCGGATGATGCTCTTCAACTCGTCCATCAGGTTTGTGCTCCTTATCGGTAGGTAAATTCGCTACGTGTGCGTGGTGCCAAACGGTTTATCCGGGAAAAACCTCTTGCCACGGAGAGTGGGGCAAAATTCAAGAAACTCCAAAAACATCTGGTTGGAATGGTACTTTTATCCAAAAGTTTTTGCTTTCTCTGTGGACCTCTGTGTCTCCGTGTCTCTGTGGCGGATGTCAGCCTTTTTCTTTTCTCCAGGTCTCAGCTCTCCGAGAGCTTACGCAGTTTTTCCAGGCACTTGGCCTCGATCTGGCGGATGCGTTCCCGGGTGACGCCGAAGCTCTGGCCGATGGTGTCCAAGGTCTGGGGCTCCTTGTCGTCCAGGCCGAACCGCAGGGTCAGGATCTTCTGCTCGTTCTCGGTCAGGTCCTCGAAGAGGCGGGAGATCAGCTCGAAGCGGTTGACGTTCTCCAAAAGGTCGGACGGCGACACCAGAGAGTTGTCCTCGATGGTGTCGATGAGGAAGAAGTCGTTGCCGTCCCCGATGGGGGTCTCCATGGAACAGGTGCGCCGCAGCAGGGTCATGAGCCGGCGGGTGTAGGCCACCTTGGCCTTCATGGCGTCGGCCACCTCCTGGACGGACGGCTCCCGTTGCAGGGTCTGGGAGAGGGCGCGGGTGACCTTGAGCATGCGGTTGATGTCGTCGGAGACGTGGACCGGCAGGCGGATCGTCCGGGACTGGTTGACCAGGGAGCGTTCGATGGCCTGGCGGATCCACCAGGTGGCGTAGGTGGAGAAGCGGCACTCCTTGGCCAGGTTGAACCGTTCCACCGCCTTGATCAACCCGAGGTTTCCCTCCTCGATCAGGTCCAGGAAGGGGAGGCCGCGGTTGATGTAGCGTTTGGCGATCTTGACCACCAGCCGCAGGTTGGACTCGATCATCTTGTCCCGGGCGGCCTTGTCCCCCTTTTCGATGCTGCGGGCCAAGGCCTTCTCCGCCTCGGCGGTCAGCAGGGGGGTGCGCTGGATGTCCCGCAGGTAGATCTTGATGGCGTCGTCGAAGCTCTCCAGCTCTTCTGGGGGGAGCTTCTCTTCAACCGCCTCTTCCTCTTCTTCGGCGGCCGCTTCGTCGTCCGGGAATTCCAGCGGCTCGTCCACATCGTCCAGGGCCAGGGTCACGCCGACCGTGGGCTCTTTTTCCAGAAAGATGTTGTTTTCCGTATCCAGAAGGTGGTCACGCTGCATGGTCGGCCCTCGCTCTTTTACGTGCGCTCTATCTGCCATCCTTGTCGCCCGATCAGGGGGACGAAACGGCAGCCGACCGATGCTTCGGTCACCAGGGTTCCGTCCGGTTCCTTCACGACCCTGAGCAGGCGTTGCTCGATCTCGTTCCCCACCGGGATCACCAACCTGCCCCCCACGGCCAATTGGTCGGTGAGCACGCTCGGCACGTCGGGAGCCCCGGCCGTCACCATGATGGCGTCGAAGGGGGCCTCTTCCTCCCAGCCGATGGGGCTGTCGTGACTGTCGTTGATCTTCAGCTTAACATTGAAAAGCCCGAGGGAATCCAGGCATTTCCTGGCCCGCATAGCCAGGGGGCGGATGCGCTCGGCGGTGCAGACCCGGTCGGCCAGGGTCGCCAGGATGGCGGTCTGGTAGCCGGAGCCGGTGCCGATCTCCAGCACCTTCTCCGTGCCGGTCAGGCCCAAGAGTTCGGTCATCAGGGCCACCATGAAGGGCTGGGAGATGGTCTGCTTTTCGCCGATGGGAAGGGGGGTGTCGCTGTAGGCCTGGGCGGCGAAGGCCTCCTGGACGAAGATGTGACGCGGGATCTTGAGCATGGCGTCGATGACCCGGCGGTCGTCGATGCCGCGCGCGATGATCTGCTCCTTGACCATCCGTTTTCTGGCGATATCGTAGTTCATGGTTGTGCGCCCCGTAAGAAGGCGGCACTATACCAAAGGCGTGCGGGTATGTCCAGTCGCGTCACAGGGGCCATTGGGAAAGAACCTTCAGGGAGTCGTGGTTGGTCAGGTCCAGGTGGAGCGGCGTGACGGATACGTGCTTGCGGTTGATGGCATGGAAGTCGGTCCCCTCTTCGTCGTTGAATGCCGGCTCCACGCTGCCGATCCAGTAGTATTTGCGCCCCCGGGGGTCGGTCTTGTCGATGATCGTACCCACGAAGGAGCGTTTGCCCTGGCGGGTGATGAGCGTGGGCTGCATCTCTTCGGCCGGGCAGTTGGGGATGTTGACGTTGAGGAAGGTGTCGGCCGGCAGGCCGTTGGCCGTGACCTGGCGGGCGATGCCCAGGGCCACCCGGGCGGCTGCGTCGAAGTGCCCCTGGCGTTCGAAGGCAAGGGTGGCCAGGGAGACGGCGATGGCCGGGATGCCCATGAGATTGGCCTCCATGGCGGCCGCCACGGTGCCCGAATAGGTCACGTCGTCCCCCAGGTTGGCGCCGTGGTTGATGCCGGAGACCACCAGGTCGGGGCGATGGGGGAGCAGGCTGTGGATGGCCATGTTGACGCAGTCGGTGGGGGTGCCGTCCACGGCGTAGAACCCCTTGCGCAGCTCGAAGACCCGCAGCGGCGCGTGCAGGGTGAGGGAGTGGCCGACGGCGCTCCGTTCCCGATCCGGTGCGACGACCGTCACGGTCCCCAGTTCGCCCAGGGCCGCAGCCAGGGCGATGATGCCGGGAGCGTTGATGCCGTCGTCGTTTGTGACCATGATGTGCATGGAATAGATCCTGTGTGGCGTGTTGCGATACCAAACAGTTATCGCACAGAAACGGGGCATAAATCAAGGTGTGGATTGCCCCGTCCCGGAAGCCGCGCCTGAGCCCGTGACGCCCTCACGGCTTCGCTCGCTCCTCTGCCTCTGTCCTGGCGTGGCCGGTCGTGTTTCCATCAGGGCGGAGGACGAACGGCGCAGGCGGCATGGCGCACCCGGTTCATGTTTTGTGTTTACAAAATAATCCTAACTGGGTACATTCGGAAGCAAACATGGTTTTGAAGGATAGGACATCCATACGCATATCGGGAGGTTAGGACTATGAAAGCGGTTTTGATGGAAGGTTTCGGCGGCGTGGAGGTGCTCAAGGTGGGCGAGGTGGCACGCCCGGTCCCGGGCGAGGGGCAGGTGCTGATCAAGGTGCACGCCACCAGCGTCAACCGTCCCGATCTGGTGCAGCGCGAGGGTAAATACCCGCCGCCGCCGGGGGATTCGGAGATTCTGGGCCTGGAGGTCGCAGGCACGGTGGAGGAGGTGGGGACGGGGGTCACCGGCTGGCAGGTGGGGCAGCGGGTCGTGTCCCTGGTGGGCGGGGGGGGATATGCGGAATACGCCGTGGCCTATGCCTGCCACCTGATGCCCATCCCGGAGTCCATGTCCTTCGAGGAGGCGGCCTGTATCTGCGAGTCCTACATCACCGCGTTTCTGAACGTCTTTATGATCGGCGAGTTCCAGGACCGGCAGACCGCCATCCTGCACGGCGGGGGGGGCGGCGTCAATACGGCGGCGATCCAGCTCTGCCGGGCCCTTGCCCCGTCCAGCAAGCTGATCGTGACCGCGTCGCCGGAGAAGATGGAGCGGGTGCGTCAGGTGGGCGCGGATTTCCTGATCAATTTCCGGGAGACCCCGGATTTTACCGAGGTGGTGAAGGAGTACACCAACAAGAAGGGGGTGGACCTGATCCTGGACCACGTGGGGGCCAAGTACCTGGCGCCCAACATGAACTCCCTGGCCTACAAGGGGCGGTTGGTGATCATCGGCGTGGTCAGCGGCATCAAGGCCGAGCTCAACCTGGCCCTGATGATGGTGAAGCGGCAGCAGATCATCGGCTCGGTGCTCCGGTCCCGGCCGGTCGCGGAAAAGGGGGAGATCGTGGCCGAGTTCACCCGCCGCGCCCTGCCCAAGTTCGCCGACCGCACCATTGTGCCGATCATCGAGAAGGTCTTCACCATCGACCAGGTGGTGGATGCCCACCGCATGATGGAAGAGGACAAGCACTTCGGCAAGATCGTCCTGAAGATCCAGTAGTATCTAATTCCCTCCCTCAGCGTGGGAGGGGCAGACGGTGAACTGCGGATGGCTACCGCCCCCGGCCCCTCCTAAACTAGGAGGGGAGGAAAAACGCCCGGATATTTCCCCTCCTTGATAAGGAGGGGGAAGGGGGTGGTTGAGGATACTGTCCGTTGTTACGGCGTTTGCCCCCCTTTTTATTTCTCAAAGGATGTGGTAACTCAATTGCCTATGGACGATCTCTTACACAACTACCGCCAATTGATCGCGCGCATCGACGCCCTCTGCCGCGGCATCGTGGATGCCCTGGGGGAGCAGATCACCTGCTCCGAGGGGTGCAGCGACTGCTGCACGGCCATCAATCTCTTTCCGGTGGAGGCGGCCTCGCTGGCCGCGGCCCTGGAAGCGCTGCCCGAGGAGGAGGCGGAGGAGATCCGGCGCTACGTGGCCGAACACGCGGAGGATGAGCGTTGCCCGCTGCTCCGCAATCACCGCTGCCTCTTGTACGCCGCCCGTCCGGTGGTCTGCCGCACCCACGGTCTCCCCATCATCTACGGCACGGGGCAGGAGCGGCGCATCGACTACTGCCCCCTCAATCTGACCGAGAGCGAATCGCTCCCCGGTTCCGTGATCATCGATCTGGACAACCTCAACTCGCTCCTGGTGGCGGTCAATGCGCTCTTTCTGTCCCAGTCGGACGCCCAGGACATGCCCGAACGGTTCACCATCGTCGAGGCGCTCTTGAAACGCACCGATCCCCGTTGACCTGTTTTACCCCTTTGCCGGGTAATAGTAACTCATGCATAGGTCGCACAGGCCGTGGCTGGTCCGCTCCGGCGGCTGGCTGACCCACGCGGGAATCCAGTCCCAGCGGCCTTCGAGTTGCTGGTGCCTGATGCGGCGGCAGGCGGCGCACTGGATGACCAACTCGTGTTCGTTGTGGTAGGGGGCCGAATTGGCGCTCGGTTCCACCGGCACGGTGCCCCGGACCGTGTGGGGCATCTCCACCACCAGGGAGTTGGCAATCAACAGGCCCTGGCCCCCCTTCAGCCGAAAGAGCAGCATGGCGAATTTCCGGTAGATTTCGGCGCTTGAACACTCGTACTCGTGGCTGATGCTGTAGGGGCGGGCCGTTACGGTGGTAATGGCCCTGGTGAAAAGTTCGCGGTAGAAGGGGCGCAACTCCGGGGTGGTGACCTCCAACACCGACCTGCCGAGGCATTCCGGGGACATGAGCCACGGGGCGCCGCCGTTTTCCCGGGCAAAGCGCACCCACCCCTCGTTGAAGTACGCCAGCCTGAAATCGGGCCAGACCCCGTAGATGATCTCGCTGCCGTTCCCCTGCCACCCTGTTTCCATGAAATCCAGCAGCCGGTCGAAACCGGGGACGCATACGCCGTTCATGCCTTCCTGCCTTTCCGGCGCATCGCCGATAAGTGCTGATTTATCATCAATAATGGTGTACAAACGACAGGCTGTCAAGCGGCCGCGCCCCTTTCGGCGGCAATTGCCAATATCAACCGAGGATACCTTATGATTCGCATTGTTTTGCATAAGAACGAGGACAAACGCATCAAGTCCGGCCACCCCTGGGTGTTCAGCAACGAAATCCGCGAGGTGTCCGACAAGGGCGCCGCTCCCGGTGCGGCGGCCGAACTGTACGACGCCGGCGGCGGTTTCATCGGCTGCGGCCATTACAACCCCCGTTCCCTCATCGCCTTCCGCCTCCTCTCGCGCCACCAGACGGACCTGGACCAGCCCGAATTCTACGAGCAGCGCGTGGCCTGCGCCCTGGCCCACCGCCGGGTTCTCTATCCCGGCATGGCCACCTTCCGGGCCGTGTACGGGGAGAGCGATTTCCTCCCCGGCCTGGTGGTGGACAAATACGGCGACCACCTGTCGGTGCAGTTCCTCTCCGCCGGTATGGACGTGCGCCGGGCGCTGGTGGTGGAGGCGCTGCAGCGGGTCTTTGCCCCGGCCGGGATCATCGCCAGAAACGACGTGGGGGTGCGGCAGCTTGAAGGGCTGGAGGAACGGGTGGAGGTGCTGGCGGGGGAAATCCCCGACCTGGTGGAAATGGAGGAGAACGGCCTCCGCTTCCAGGTGAACCTGCGGGAGGGGCAGAAGACCGGCGGCTTCCTGGACCAGAAGGAAAACCACCTGCTGCTCAAGGGCATCAGCGAGGGGAAAACAGTGCTGGACTGCTTCTGCTACACCGGAAGTTGGGCCGTGCACGCCGCCTCCTTCGGCGCGGCGTCGGCCTTGGGGATCGACATCTCGGCCCGGGCCGTGGCCCAGGCCGCCCGTAACGCGGAACTGAACGGCCTGGCCGGCCGGGCGACCTTTGAGGAGTGCGACGCCTTCGAGCGCCTCCGCTCCCTGCACCACGAGGGGCGGCGTTTCGGGGTGGTGGTCATGGACCCGCCCGCCTTTGTGAAAAGCCGCAAGAACATCGCCGAGGCCACCAAGGGGTATCTCACCGTCAACCGCCGCGCCCTGGAACTCCTGGAGCCGGGCGGCTACCTGATCACCTGCTCCTGCTCCTATCACATGGGGCGGGAGCCGTTCCGCGATCTGCTGACCCAGGCCGCCCGCCTGGCCAAACGCGAGGTGCGCCTGGTTTCGGCCCGCGCCCAGGCTCCGGACCACCCGGTCCTGCTCTCCTTCCCGGAGTCGGAGTACCTCAAGTGCTTCGTGGTGCAGGCGGTGGAGTAGGGGACAGGGGTTGATGGGACCTATGAGTTTTATGAGTCTTATAGGTCCCAGAGGGGGAGGAGCGAGGTGCCTCCTCCCCACATCCCGCCTTGCACTCCGGGCAATGGTCGTATAACCTTACCCATAAGGAGATCACCCATGACCGGACATATCATCGACCTGCGCAGCGACACCGTGACCCGCCCCACGCCTGGGATGCGGGCCGCCATGATGGATGCGCAGGTGGGGGACGACGTGTGGGGGGACGACCCCACCGTCAACAGACTTCAAGACGTGGTGGCGGAGCGCAGCGGCAAGGAGGCGGCCCTGTTCCTGCCCAGCGGCACCCAGAGCAACCTGGCGGCGCTGATGGCCCACTGCGAACGTGGCGACGAGTATATCGTGGGCCAGGTGGCCCATACCTACAAGTACGAGGGGGGCGGCGCGGCGGTGCTCGGCTCCATCGTGCCCCAACCCATCGAGAACGCCGCCGACGGCACCCTGCCGCTCCCCAAGGTGGCGGCCGCCATCAAGCACTACGGCCCGGGCATGGGGGTGCACTTCGCCCGCACCCGGCTTCTGGCGCTGGAAGACACCTTCAACGGCCAGGTGCTTCCGGCCCGGTATATTGCCGAGGCCGCCGCCCTGGCCCGGGAGCGGGGCCTGGCCCTGCACCTGGACGGGGCGCGGGTCTGCAATGCCGCGGTGAGCCGGAATGAAACCCTGGCCCAGGCGTGCGCGCCCTTCGATTCCGTCTCCATCTGCTTTTCCAAGGGGCTGGGGGCGCCGGTGGGATCGGTGCTGGTCGGGTCGCAGGCATTTATCGAGCGCGCCCACCGCTGGCGCAAGGTGCTGGGGGGCGGCATGCGCCAGGCCGGTTTTCTGGCCGCGGCATGCCTGTACGCCCTGGACAACCACTTCGACCGGCTGGCCCGGGACCACGCCAATGCCGAGCATCTGGCCAGGGGGCTCGGGGCCGTCGACCAGGTCACGGTCCAGGGGCAGGCCACCAACATGGTGTTCGCCCGGTTCCCGGAAGAGGCGTGCGCGCCGTTGCAGGCATACCTGGCCGAGCGGGGGATGCTGGTGCAGGTGACCCCCACGACCCGCCTGGTCACCCACCTGGATGTGACGGTAACGGACATGGACGCCTTTGTCCGTGCCGTGAAGCAGTACTTCAGCCGGGGGTGATCGCTTGTCTTGGCTGCTTTCCGCCAGCTGATAGAAAGGACATCGCCATGATAAAGGGGAGTGGAAAACGCCGGGGGAAGACCCCCTGCGACCGGCGCAGGCTGGCCCAAACCGTGTGCAAAGGGTCGATCCGCCTGTGACGGAAACGGCCAGACATACCCTGCACACCCTCTTCAAGGCCGCCCTGGGGGCGGTGGAGCCGGGGGCGGCCCTGGCCCCGCACCTGGATCGGGTTGGGGAGCGCCTGCGCAACGGGGGACTCCGACGCCTCGTGGTGGCCGGTTTCGGCAAGGCGGCCATCCCCATGGCCCTGGCCGCCCAGGAGCGGTTGGGCGACCGCATCTCCTCCGGGCTGGTGATCGCCCCCCATGGTACTCCGCCTCTTAAAAAAGGGGAACTGGAAACGCTAGAGTTGGCCTTTGCCGGCCATCCCCACCCGGACAGCACCGGGGAGGCGGCGGCCCGCCGCATCATGGGCTTGGCCCACACCTGCGGCGAGCGCGACCTGCTCCTCCTTTTGATCTCCGGCGGCGGCTCGGCCCTGCTGGCGGCCCCGGCCGAGGGGATCACCCTGGAGGAGAAGCGGGTCACGGCCCACCTGCTCATGGCGGCCGGGGCCGATATCCTTGAGTTGAACTGCGTGCGCAAGCACCTCTCCGCGGTCAAGGGGGGGCAGTTGGCCCGTCTGGCCTTCCCGGCGCGGGTCATGGCCCTCATGATCTCGGACGTGCCGGGGGACCGGTCGGACGTGATCGCCTCCGGCCCGGCCGTGGCCGACCCGACCACCTTTGGCGATGCCCTGGGGGTTCTGGGGCGCTTCGGCCTTACGGACCGGGTGCCCTCTGCCGTTCGCCGGCGCCTGGAGCAGGGGGGCGCCGGGATGGTGGCCGAGACCCCCAAGCCGGGCGATCCACTCTTCGCAACGGTGGAGAGCGTTATCGCGGCGCGCAACCGGGACGCTCTTAACGCCGCCGCCGTAGCGGCCGAGGCCCTGGGGGTAGAGGTGAATATTTCGGAAGAGATCGTGACCGGTGAGGCGCGGGAGGCGGGCAGACGACTGGCCCAGGAGGCGCTGCGCTGCCGGGCGAACCTGTCGGCGGGGCAGCGGGTCTGCCTGGTGAGCGGCGGCGAGACCACGGTCACGGTGCGGGGAACGGGCAGGGGAGGACGCAACCAGGAGCTGGCTCTGGCCTTTGCCCTGGAGATCGCCGGTACACCGGGCATCGCCCTCCTGTCCGCCGGTACGGACGGCATCGACGGGCCGACCGATGCGGCCGGGGCGATCGTGGATGGGGAGACCATTCCCCTGGCCCGGCGGGCCGGGCTGGACCCCCTGTCCAGCCTTGCGGACAACGACGCCTACCCGCTGCTGGATGCCTGCGGCGCGCTGCTCAAATGCGGGCCGACCGGGACCAATGTGATGGACCTGCAGATTTGCCTGATCACCGGTGGGAGCGTGACACCATGAGCCGCCGCGTTTTCGTCATCGGCGATGTGCACGGCTGCGCCCGCACCCTGCGGGAGTTGGTCACCAGGGGGATCCGCCTCACCCCCAGCGATACCCTCTACCTGCTGGGGGACCTGATCGACCGGGGACCGGACAGCAAAGGGGTGCTGGACTTTATCTTCGAGCTGACTGCGGCCGGTTACAATGTGGCCTCGGTACAGGGGAACCACGAGGAGATGTGCCTGCGCGCCCCCTACAGCCGCTCGGCCATGGAGATGTGGACCGCCAACGGCGGCCTGGCCACCCTGGCCAGTTTTCAGGCCGACGGTCCGGGGGACATCCCCCGCCGCTACCTGGAGTACCTCAACTCCCTCCCCCCCTATATCCTGCTGGACAACTACGTCATCGTCCACGCCGGGCTCAACTTCGATCAGCCCCCCCCCCTCGACCCCTTCGACGATACCGAGGCCATGCTCTGGACCCGCTCGGATGTGGTGGACCGGCAACGCATCGGCGGCAGGCGGCTCATCTGCGGCCATACCATGGTCACGCGCCAACAGCTGGAAGCCTCCCTGAAGTCGGACAAGATCATGCTGGACAACGGCTGCGTCACCGCCTGTCGGCCCGAAATGGGATACCTGGCGGCCCTGGAGCTGAACAGCATGCGGGTGGTCTTTCAGAAAAATATCGATTGATAGGACATATCCTGTCGTACTTCTCCACCATACTCCTCCGCACAACGAATGCGGGGCCCCCATGAACAATCGAACTTTCGAACAACGCCTGGAAATACTGGCCGACAGCGCCAAGTACGATGTCTCCTGCTCCTCCAGCGGCAGCAACCGCAGGGGCACGCCCGGCGGGGTGGGGAGCACCGCCGTTGCCGGGATCTGCCACACCTGGACCGCCGACGGCCGTTGCATCTCCCTCCTCAAGATCCTGCTCACCAACGTCTGCATCTACGACTGCGCCTACTGCGTCAACCGGCGCAGCAACGACATCCCCCGGGCCGCCTTCACCCCGGCGGAGGTGGTGCGGCTGACCATGGACTTCTACCGCCGCAACTACATCGAGGGGCTGTTCCTCAGCACCGGCGTCACCCGCTCCGCCGACCACACCATGGAGCAATTGATCGCGGTGGTGCGTACGCTGCGGGACGAGGAACGTTTCAACGGCTATGTCCATCTCAAGATCGTGCCGGGGGCCGACCCGCTGCTGGTGGCCGAGGCGGGGCGCTACGCCGACCGGGTCAGCGTCAACATCGAGCTCCCCACCCGCCAGAGCCTGGCGCTGCTGGCCCCGGACAAGCCGCGGGATGCGGTGATCGCCCCCATGCGCCAGGTGAGCGGCCTCATCGCCTCGGCCCGCGAAGAGCGGAAAAAATCCCGCACGGCGCCCCAGTTCGCCCCGGCCGGACAGAGCACCCAGTTGATCGTGGGGGCCACCCCCGAGAGCGACCGGGAGATCGTCACCCTGGCGGAGGGGCTCTACCGCCGCCTGGACATGCGGCGGGTCTACTATTCGGCCTTTGTGCCCGGCTCCAGCGACCGCCGCCTGCCGGCGCTCCCCACGCCGCCCCTCTTGCGGGAGCATCGCCTGTACCAGGCCGACTGGCTGCTGCGCTTCTACGGCTTCGCCGCCCACGAGCTGCTGGACGAGGATCGCCCCAACCTGGACATGCGCTTCGACCCCAAGAGCGACTGGGCCGTGCGTCACCTGGACCTGTTTCCGGTGGAGGTGAACAGCGTCGAGTACGAGGTACTGCTCCGGGTGCCGGGCATCGGCGTGCGCTCGGCCCAGCGCATCGTCGCGGCCCGCCGCCATGCCCGGCTGGGTGAGGCGGAGTTGAAGCGGCTCGGGGTGGTGCTCAAGCGGGCGCGCTATTTCCTCACCGCCGGCGGCCGCTACCTGGGCGGCATCCGCCTGGACGGGACCACCCTGGTGGCGCGGCTCCTGGCGCCGGAGCGGCGCCCCGCCCGGCTGGATCAACTGGAACTGTTTCCGGCGCCCCCCGACGCCTCGGCCCTGACGGGGGAGTTGTGACCGCGTGCTACCGCTACGACGGGACCCTGGAGGGATTTCTCTGCGCCCTGGCGGCGTGCCTCGAATCCGGGGGCGGGGAGGCGGAGTTCCTGCGCCCCGGCGCCGAGAGCGGGGCGGGGCTGTTCGCGGGCGTCCCCCGCGAGGTGGCCACGGAGCGGGAAACGGCGCTCCGCTTTCGGGAGCGGTTCGTCACGGCGGTGTCGCGGGAGGCCTTTGCCACCCTGCGTTACGCCTTTCACAGCGAGGCGGCCGGGGTGGAGGATTTGCTGTGGCGCTACGTGCTGGTGGGATTGAAACAGGGAAAGCTGCTGGAGGGCATGCTGGCCCGGGAGCCGGTCTGCACGGTGAACCGGCTGGCCCGCCAGGTCTCCCACGAGGCCCACAGGTTCACCGGGTTCGTTCGTTTCCGGGAGGTGGCGTGGCCTGTAGGGGATTCGCGGCACGGGGGAGAGGGACAGGAGGGGGGCTCGTTCCTCTACGCCCGGATCGAGCCGGCGGTCGACATCCTCACCTTCATCGCCCCCTTCTTCACGGAACGGCTCAACGACCGCGACTGGATGATCCACGACCTGCGCCGCTCGCAGGCGGCGATCTATAACCGCAGGACGTGGCGGCTGGTCAGGGAGGTGGCATTGAACAGCCCGCCCGGTTACACCGCCGACGAGGAGGTGTGCAGCCGCCTCTGGCGCAGCTACTTCCAGCGCATGGCCATACCGGAGCGTCACAACCCCCGGCTCCAGCAGCAACTCGTGCCGTTGCGCTTCCGCGCCCACCTGGTGGAGTTCGGCGGAGATGATGCCTGAAAGGGAATGCGGACCTTTCCTTCTGGGTTACGGCCCGAGGCCTGGGTCGGGGGACGGTTTCGGTCAGCCCCTGAACTGGAGCAGGAACAGGGCCGTGCGGTAGGCAGGCAGGAGGGCGCGGCAGGCGGGGGAGAGGGCGTCCCACGGTTTTGGGCTGCGTAGGCCCCGCAGCAGGGCGCGTTCCGGGCGGGTCAGCACCGGGGTGGCGCCCCCCAGGCGCGGGGCGATATGCACCGCACCCAGGCTAAACGGGGTGACGGCCCGGGAGAGGCAGGGGTTGAGCATGACGAAGGAGCCGCGGTCGTCGGGGCAGGGGCCGGAAACGTTGCGGCCCGCGTAGAGGATGAAGTTGCCGGGGGAGCGCCGGGAGGCCTCCAGGGCCGTGAGCCGTTCCACCTCGTTCCCCACGTCCTCCAGGGCGTCGTGGTGGGCGAACAGGAGCGGCTCCAGGCCGCTTTGGCGGACCAGGTCCAGCAACTCGCCGACCCGGAAGGTATGGACCCGGGGGTGGAGCAGGGCATCGGCCAGCCCGTTGTCGAAGGCGGCCTCGTCGGACGCCTCCACGAACCGGCGCAGGCGCGACCCCGGTTTGGCCCGGGCGATGAGCCGCCGCGCCGCGGCCGGGTCGGTAATCCCCAACAGGCGGAAGGCGCGGCGGATGGACTCCTCTTCCCGGCGGGCGTAGCGGCTGTAGATCATCAGCCGCAGCACCCCTCCCGGTGCGAGGCGTCCCGCCAGGGCCTTGAGCCCGGCCAGGGGGTCGTCCAGGTGGTGGAGCACGCCGTAGGCGTCGATCAGGCCGAAGGGGCCGCCGGTCAGGGGGGCGTCCAGCAGGTCGCCCCGGCAGAAGGTGACGTTGGTGCGGCCGTGGAGCAGGCAGTGCAGCCGGGCGCGGCGGAGGCTGCGCTCCGACAGGTCGAGGGCGGTGATGGCGGCATGGGGGTTGGCCAGGCTGAAGGGATAGGGGGAAAAGCTGCCGCAACCCGCTATCAGGATGCGCTGGGCCTCGGGGGGCGGCAGGGCGCCGTTGAAGCGGGTCCATACGGCGGTCAGGTTAAGGGCGTAGGTATCGCACCGGCGCACCGAAGCCAGCAAGGGGTAGTGGGGATAGGGGTAGAGCTCGTAATGGGTGCGTACGTCGTCGGCCATGCCCCACTGTAGCAAGTCCCGCGGTTCCTGACAAGCGCGTGCTGCCGGGGGGGGGCGAGTCAGGACGGCGCGGGGGTCACCCCCGGAGGCTCGCTTCCTCCTGCTCCACCAAGGCGACGAGTTCCTCGTACATGGCGATCATCACGCCGGACTTGAGCCATTTGCGGGCGATGTGCCGCATCAGGGCGAAGCCGTGGACGATGGTGCCGGCAAAGACGCAGATGCCGCACAGGCGGGTGGCCTCGTCCTGCATCAGCCAGCAAGCGACCACCGCGACCACCAGCATGGTGGATAAAAAGGCCATCTCGATACCGCGGAAGGGATTTTCGAACACCTTGGTCACGTCTATGTAGTAGCGGGTCAGTCCGGTCACGTGGCGCATGAATTCGCCGATCTCGCCGCCGGTGCATTTGAGATGGGCGTAGCTGAGAAAGCGCGAACTGGCGTGTTCCCGTCCTGCGGTCATGCGTTCACTCACATATCGGTCAATGGCTTCGTCGATAAGATCGGTATTCATGGTAATGCTCCCTGGTGCAACGGTGTTGAACATGACTCTTGTCGCTTGCCTATCATTTTGAATCAAAGTCGCCATGATACACAAGGATAATTAACGGATATACATAATGCGTGCCGGGATAGGGTAAATTGTTAAACCTAATGATGCCGAATGGTTGAGGGGATGCGGTAGGATGTGGGGAGGTGGGACGATGCAAAAATGATGCAGGGGTGCATCATTCTGACAGGTGGTGCCCTTTTTCTCGGCACCAGGTTTAACATCGGCGTTTTGTGGCAGAACAGAAGTAAAAAGCCCCTCCGGTGAGGGAGGGGCTGGTATGACCGGCTGCGTTGAGCGGGCGGCTATTTGCCGATGGCGGCGTTTTCGATGATCACGCTGTAGCGGTAGCCGTACCCGAAGTCCCGGTCCTTGGCCAGGGTTCCCTTCACCGTGATCACGTCGCCCACCTGGGCCGTTGCCGTGGTGGTGCAGACCAGATTATGGGTTCCCTTGGCCTGGGAGCCGCTGCCGTCCTGGATATGTATCCAGTTCTTCTTCATGATCTTGGGGGTGACCTTGACCACCTTGCCCCTGATGGAAACCTGCTTTTTGTTGAGCTTGGCGCTGTTGCGGTACGCCTCGGCAATGGTATAGGCATTGGGGCCGGTCGCCTTTTTGACCGAGATTTTCACCTCCTTGGCCTTTACGGCAACCTTGCTGCCGAGGGGGGCCGTCTGCGCCTTTAGCGGAACCGCCGGTGCCGCCGGCACTTTTGCCGGCGCTGCCGGTGCGACGGCTTTCGCCTGGGGGATGACGCCGTTGGAGAAGATGATGGAAGCAAAGGTGCGTTTGAGGGTCTTGCTCTCGAAGTCCTTCATGACAAGGCCTTCCTTGAAGCTCATGCGGTCGCCCACACTCACCCTGGTCTCGGCCACGGCCAGCCAGACCTTCTCGCCGTTGTTCTTTTGGAGGTAGATATAGCTGTAGCCGCCGCTGTTCATGGCCTGCAGCACCTTGCCCGAGATTGGGGCCGATTGCTGGTGGGTCGTGGATTGGGCGGGATAGTCGATCTTCGGGTGGCCGGCCGGCACGTTGGGGGTGGACGTTGCGGCCAGGGCGGCGGAGGAGGCGCAGCAAAAAACGATGAGCGCAAGAGACAGAAAATGATTCTTTTTCATGTGGTCCTCATTTTTGAATTTACCAACTCGAATTTTTTGATACTATCACGAAAGCATGATAACTGGCAGTTCAAAAATAGAGGGGACGGAATACTATGCAACGCAAAGCGGTCGTTCTTTATAGCAGCGGTCTTGATTCAACCACCTGTCTTGCCATGGCCCAGGCCGAGGGTTTCACCCCGTACGCCATCAGTTTTTCCTACGGTCAGCGGCACAGGCACGAATTGGAGGTGGCCAAGGCCAATGCGGTGCGCCTGGGGGCGGCCGAACACCTGGTGGTGGATTTCGACCTGCGCCTGATGGGGGGGAGCGCCCTGACGGCGGATATCGCCGTGCCCAAGGCGGGGGTGGGGGACGAGATCCCGGTCACCTACGTGCCGGCCCGCAACACCATCTTTCTCTCCTTTGCCCTGGGATGGGCCGAGGTACTGGGGGCCTTCGACATCTACATCGGGGTGAACGCCCTGGATTATTCCGGCTACCCGGACTGCCGCCCCGCCTATATCGAAGCCTACGAGACCATGGCCAACCTGGCCACCAAGGCGGGCGTGGAGGGAACGGGGCATTTTCGCATCCATACGCCGCTCATCGACCTGACCAAGGCCCAGATCATCAAAAAGGGGATGGCGTTGGGGGTGGATTACGGCCTGACCCATTCCTGCTACGACCCGACGCCGGAAGGGCTCTCCTGCGGGGAGTGCGATTCCTGCAGGCTGCGCTTGAAGGGGTTTGCCGAGGCGGGGCTGAAGGACCCTCTCAGGTATGTGAACCGGTAGGATCGGCCCCGCCACAGGGCGGCACGACAAAAACAAAAGGCGCATCCCATCCCGGGGTGCGCCTTTTGTACTATTCGAGACTGTGAAGCGGCGGACTACTTCGTGGTGGTGAAGCGGTCGTGGAAGAAGCCCTTGATGGAGTGCCCCGTATCCCTGAACCACTCACCCATGGAGCGGCCGGTCTTCCTGGCGGCTTGGCCCGATTCCCTGCCACCTTCCTTGAAAGCCCGTCCGGTGTCCGTGCCGAGCTTCTTGAACCCCTGGCCGACCTCCGTGCCCCCTTTCCTGAAGGCGTGGCCCACCTCTTTGCCCCCCTCTTTCATGGCCTTTCCCGCGTCCTTGCCCATTTTCTTGAACCCTTGGCCGACCTCCCTGCCCTTCTCCCGGATGGGGGTGTCAGCGCGGCAGGGAACGGCAGGCAGCGCCAGGAGCAGTAGGGCAATAATTCCTCTTTTTACCATGGCCGTCTCCTTCTCACTGAAATTCTATCAGGGATGGGAGAGCAGGTCAAAGCATCATCACACCCTCTTTAGGACCTAGGGGGCCGGTCCATAGGAGCCCCGCCTGACAATTTACCCCTGGGCCGCCTGGACGGCGGTGATGGCGGCGACGTTGACGATATCGTCCACGGAGCAGCCGCGGGACAGGTCGTTGACCGGCTTGGCCAGCCCCTGGATGATCGGGCCGACCGCCTCGGCGCCGGCCACCCGTTCCACCAGCTTGTAGGCGATATTGCCGGCGTCCAGGTCCGGGAAGACCAGTACGTTGGCTTTGCCGGCCACGGCGCTGCCGGGGGCCTTTTTCTCGCCCACCTTGGGGAGCAGGGCGGCGTCGGCCTGGAGTTCGCCGTCGATCTGCATATCCGGCTTGAGCTGCCGGGCGATTTCCAGGGCTTTGGTCACCTTGTCGCAGTCGGGGTGGGTGGCGCTCCCCTTGGTGGAGAAGGAGAGCAGGGCCACCCGGGCGTCCACGTCCAGGAAGGCCTTGCAGTTGCCGGCCGTGGCTACGGCGATCTCGGCCAGGGCCTGGGCGTCCGGGTTGGGGTTGACGGCGCAGTCGGCGAACAGGATGATGCCGTTTTCACCGAAGTTCTCGCTCTTGGTAATCATGAGGAAGAAGGAGGAGACGGTCTTGATCCCCTTGGCCGGGCCGACGGTCTGGAAGGCCGCCTTGAGCACGTTGCCGGTGGTGCCGGTAGCCCCGGCCACTTCCCCCCCCGCGTCGCCGCTCTTCACCATCATGCCGGCATAGTACAGGTTGTCCGGCGCGGTCAGGAGGGCGCGGGCCTCCTCGGAGGTCATGCCCTTGGCCTTGCGCAGTTCGACGAAATCGGCCACGTACTGCTCCAGCTTAGGGGAGGCGGCCGGGTTGAGCAGTTCCACCCCCGTCAGGTTGACTCCCTTGGCGGCGGCATCGGCCAGGATCCTGGCCGGGTCCCCCAGGATGACGATCCGCGCCAGCCCCTCCCTGGTCACCTTCTCGGCGGCGAACAGCATCCGCTCGTCGTAGCTCTCCGGCAGCACCACGGTCTGCAGGTTTTTCCGGGCCTTTTCCTTGATCTGGTCAACAAGATGCATGGCTTACCTCCTCGTGGAGGTTGTTGAAAAACAGCCATCTCGCCGCCGTCCTCGAAGGCCCTTTCGTGCGGCGTAGCGCTGCTACGCCTCCTTAGGGCTTGTCTAGCGGGTGCGACGATCTGACTATTTTTGAACAACCTTTGTTGTTTTTCAAGAGCCTGCTTGGCTTTAAATAAAACAGGGGTATATGTATATTCGAAACAGGTGCGCCGGTCAAACAAAAAAGCCTGACCAGTCAGGCTTTTCAGTACGATTGAAATGTTTAAAACAGGATTTAAAATTTGACCCCCATGGCGTCGGCTACCGTATGAATATCCTTGTCCCCCCGGCCCGACAGGCAGACCACGATGGTCTTGTCCTTGGACAGGGTGGGGGCCAGCTTCAGGACGTGGGCGATGGCATGGGACGACTCCAGGGCCGGCATGATCCCCTCCTCCCGGGTCAGCACGTTGAACCCCTCCAGGGCCTCGTCGTCGGTGATGGAGACGTACTCGGCGCGCAGGGTGTCCTTCAGCCAGGCGTGCTCCGGCCCCACGCCGGGATAGTCCAGGCCGGCGGAGATGGAATGGGCCGGCGTGATCTGGCCGTGCCCGTCCTGGAGCAGGTAGGTCTTGTTGCCGTGCAGGATGCCGGGGGAACCGGCGCTGAGCGAGGCCGCGTGCTTGCCGCTCTCGATGCCGAAGCCGGCCGCCTCCACCCCGATCATCTTGACCTTGTGGTTTTTCAGGAAGGGGTGGAACAGGCCCATGGCGTTGCTGCCGCCGCCGACGCAGGCCACCAGGTAGTCGGGCAGGCGCCCCTCGATCTTCTGGTGCTGCTTCTTGACCTCGAGGCCTATGACCGACTGGAAGTCGCGCACCATCTGGGGATAAGGGTGGGGTCCGGCCACGGTGCCGATGACGTAGAAGGTGGTGGTGATGGTGGTCACCCAGTTGCGCATGGCCTCGTTCATGGCGTCCTTGAGGGTCGCCGTGCCGGCGGTGACCGGCGTGACCGTGGCCCCCAAAAGCCGCATGCGGAAGACGTTGAGGGCCTGGCGGCGGGTATCCTCCTCGCCCATGAATACCTCACACTCCATCCCGAACAGGGCGGCGATGGTGGCGGTGGCCACGCCGTGCTGGCCCGCCCCGGTCTCGGCGATGACCCGTTTCTTGCCCATGCGTTTGGCCAGCAGCCCCTGGCCGATGGTGTTGTTCACCTTGTGGGCGCCGGTGTGGTTCAGGTCTTCCCGCTTGAGGTAGATCTTGGCGCCTCCCAGTTTTTGGGTCAGTTTTTCGGCATAGTAGAGTGGGTTGGGGCGACCCACGTACTGACGCAGGTAGTACTGGAACTCTTCCTTGAATTCCTTGTCGTGACGGTAGTGTTCGTAGGCCTTTTCCAGTTCCAAAAGCGCCGGCATGAGGGTCTCGGGGACGTAGCGTCCGCCGAATTCGCCAAAGTGTCCATATTTATCGGGGAGTTTCAAGGAACAGCCTCCTTCGCCAATCTGATGAATTCTCGTATCTTGTCCGCATCCTTTTTGCCCGGCCCGCACTCCACGCCGCTGGAAACGTCCACGGCATAGGGGCGCACCCGGCGGGCCGCCTCCGCCACATTCAGGGGCGTCAGCCCGCCGGCCAGGATGATGCGGTTGGACTGGGCCACGCAGGCGGCGATCTCCCAATTGAAGGTCTGCCCGGTGCCGCCGTGGGCGGCCGGGGACCAGGCGTCCAGCAGAAACGCCGCAACCCGGTAATCCCGCATCGGTTCCAGGGAGGTGATGTCCTTCACCCGGAAGGACTTGATGACCCGGCGCCTGACCGAGTCGCAGTACCCCGGCTTTTCCTCGCCGTGCAGCTGGATCAGGTCCAGGCCGCACAGATCCACGGTGGTATTCACCTGTTCCTGGGGGGCGTTGACGAACAGGCCCACGGTCTGCACAAAGGAGGGCAGATGGCGGATGATGGCGGCGGCCTGTTCGGGAAACACGTGCCGGGGGGATTGGGGGTGAAAGACAAAACCCAAGGCGTCGGCCCCGGCGTCGATGGCCGTCAGGGCGTCCTCCAGATTGGTTATGCCGCAGATCTTGACTTTTATCATGGTGGCCTTTTCGAAAATTCGTAGGACCTATAGGATGTATAAGTCCTATAGGTCCAAAGGCGTGCAGACGCCTGCTCTTGATTTACAAATCCACCTTGGGCAGCCGCTCCAGCGCTTCGCGAATCTTCCGCTCCGGGTACTCGTAGTCCTCCAGGTTGCCCGAGAGGTAGGCATCGTAGGCGCCCATGTCCAGTTGGCCGTGGCCCGAGAGGCCGAACAGGATGGTCCGCTCCTTCCCCTCTTCCTTGGCCATTACCGCCTCGTCGATGGCGGCGCGCACGGCGTGGGACGACTCGGGGGCCGGGACGATCCCCTCGCTGCGGGCGAAGAGCAGGGCGCCCTCGAAGCAGGAGTTCTGCTTGTAGGCCTTGGCCTCGATCTGCCCGGCGTGGTGCAGTTGGGAAACCAGCGGAGACTCGCCGTGGTAGCGCAACCCGCCGGCATGGATGCCGGGGGGCATGAAATCGTGACCCAGGGTGTACATCATGGAGATGGGCGCCATCTTGGCGGTATCGCCGTAATCGAAGGCGTAGACTCCCTTGGTCAGGGTCGGGCAGGAGGCCGGTTCCACGGCCAGGCAGCGCACGTTTTTGCCGGCGGCCCGGTCGGCGATGAAGGGAAAGGCCAGCCCGGCGAAGTTGGAGCCGCCGCCGCAGCAGGCGATGACCACATCCGGGTAGTCGCCGGCGATCTTCATCTGCTCCCGCGCCTCCTGGCCGATCACGGTCTGGTGCAGGCAGACGTGGTTGAGCACGCTCCCCAGAGCGTAGTTGGTGTCGGCGTGGGTGGCGGCATCCTCCACCGCCTCGGAGATGGCGATCCCCAGAGAGCCGAGGCATTCCGGGTCGTGGGCCAGGATGGCGCGCCCCGCGTTGGTGAACTCCGAGGGGGAGGGGATGACCTGGGCGCCCCACAACTGCATCATGCTCCTGCGGTAGGGCTTCTGGGTGCAGGAAATCTTGACCATATACACCGTGCACTCAAGCCCGAACAGGGAACAGGCCAGGGCCAGGGAACTGCCCCATTGGCCGGCGCCGGTCTCGGTGGCCAGGCGCCGGATGCCGGCCTGCTTGTTGTACCATGCCTGGGGGATGGCCGAGTTGGGCTTGTGGGAGCCTGCCGGGGAGACCCCTTCGTACTTGTAATAGATCTTGGCCGGGGTGCCGAGCGCCTTTTCCAGGCGATGGGCGCGGAAGAGCGGCGCCGGTCTCCACAGTTTGTAGATCTCCCTGACCTCGTCCGGGATATCGATCCAGCGGGTGGGGGACATCTCCTGCTCGATCAGCGCCATGGGGAATATGGCCTGCATGTCGTCCGGGGTGATCGGCTTGAGGGTCTGGGGGTTGATGACCGGGGCCAGGGGGCCGGGCATGTCGGGGATGATGTTGTACCACTGACGGGGGATCTGGTCTTCGCTGAGGAGAATCTTGGTGTTCATGTGGTCGCTCCCGAAATGAAGTCAAACCAGGGAGAGGGGGGAGGTTCTATGGGACTTATGGGTCTCATGGAACTTATAGGACTCATAAGTCCCATGAGACCCATCCCCTCCAATCTCTCCCCGGCAAGGTTGAAGCTGTTACTCCAAGTTGTCCTCGATCCTGATGAAGCCTGTCTGCTGGCTGATGACGTCGAAACGGTCGATCTCCGCCAGGGCGGCCTGCACGGCCCCTTCCCGGGCTTCGTGGGTCATGATCACGATGGGCACCGGCGCCGTGTCGTCGGCCTGGTGCGAGGTCTGGACCATGGATTCGATGCTGATGCCGTGCCTGCCGAGGGCCCCGGAGATGGCGGACAACACGCCCGGCTGGTCCAGGGCGCTGAAACGGAGCATGTACTTGCTGACGATCTCTGCCATGGGTTTGAGCGGCAGGGTGGCTACCTGGTCGTCCATGAAGCCGAGCGGCGCCATCCTGCGCCCCGCGCCGGCCATCATGCTGCGGGAGAGCCCGATCAGGTCGCCCACAATGGCGCTGGCGGTGGGGTTCTGCCCGGCGCCCCGGCCGTAGAACATCACCGGACCGACGAAATCGCCGTGCAGACGGATGGCGTTGAACACGCCGTTCACCTCGGCCAGCGGGTTGTGCAGCGGGATCATGGTGGGGTGGACCCGGGCCTCCACCTGGCCGTTGTTCAGCTTGCCGATGGCCAACAGCTTGATGCGGTAGCCGAACTCGCTGGCGAACTTGACGTCCAGGGCGCTAATGCGGGAGATCCCCTCGGTATAGATGCTGTTGAAATCGATGCGCGTGCCGAAGCAGAGGGAAACCAGGATGGCCAGCTTGTGGGCCGTATCCACTCCCTCGATGTCGAAGGTAGGGTTGGGCTCGGCGTAGCCCAGCTTCTGGGCCGCCGCCAGCATGTCGGCGAAATCCGCCCCCTCCTGGGTCATGCGAGTCAGGATGTAGTTGCAGGTGCCGTTCATGATGCCGAACACGGAGCCGATGCGGTTGGCGGCCAGGTTCCCCTTGATGGAGGTGAGCACCGGGATGCCGCCGCCCACCGAGGCCTCGAACTGTACCTCGACCCCTTTGCGGGCCGCGGCGGCGAAGATCTCGTCGCCGTGCAAGGCCAGGAGCGCCTTGTTGGCGGTGACGATGTGCTTGCCCTTTTCGATGGCCTTGAGCACAAAGGTCTTGGCCGGCTCGTACCCTCCCATCAGTTCGATCACCACCGAGATCTCGGGGTCGTCGAAGATGGCATTCACGTCGGTGGTCAGGCAGGCGGGGTCCACCGTGACGCCGCGGTCGCTGGTGATGTCCAGGTCCGCGATCCTCTTCAGCACGATGCTGGCTCCGACCTTGCTGCGGATGACGTCCGCGTTCTGCTGGAGCAGCTTGACCACCCCGGCCCCGATATTGCCGTATCCTATCAGACCTACCTTGATGTCGCTCATTGCTGACCTCTTTTAGGAAACATCAAATTCCGCCACAGCGTCACGGGCAGGAAACCAAAATCAGGTTCCGCCTTTGATGCTCTCCGTGTCGCTGTGGCTGATGTTGGATTCAGATGTGTTCTTCCGCCGGCCCCTCGGTCTTGGCGCACGCCTCGATCTCGTCCAGGATGCCGTTCACGAAGGCCGGCGAGTCCTTGTCGCCGAAACGGCGGGCGATCTCGATGGCTTCGTTGATGGTGACCTTCTTGGGGATGTCGCTTCTGAACATCAGTTCAAAGACGGCCAGACGCATGACGTTCAGGTCCACCCGCGGCATGCGGCTCAGTGCCCAGTTCTTGGAGCGGGCCTTGATGGCCGTGTCGATGGTCTCGCGATGCTGCTGCACCCCGGTTACCAGCCCCTCGGCAAACTCCCTGGTCCTGGCCGGGGTCTCATCCCGCTCCTCGCGGAAGGTCTGCAAGGTTTCGCGTAGCCCCATGGCCGGATTGGCATCCAGGGCGTACAGCATCTGCAATGCCAGTTCGCGCGCTTCCCGTCGGATGCCCATTAGTTGAGGGCCTTCAGCAGGTTGGCGGTTTCAATGGCCCCGGCGGCGGCCTCGAAGCCCTTGTTGCCGGCCTTGGTGCCTGCACGCTCAACGGCCTGCTCGATGGTGTCGGTGGTCAGAACGCCGAAGATGACCGGCACGCCGCTCTCCAGGGAGACCATGGCCACGCCTTTGGATACCTCGGCCGAGACGAAATCGAAATGGGGTGTGGAGCCGCGGATCACCGCACCCAGGCAGATGATGGCGTCGTACTTGCGGGATTCGGCCAGCTTCTTGGCGGCCAGGGGAATCTCGAAGGCGCCCGGCACGCGGGCCACGTGGATGTCCTTGTCGCTGGCGCCGTGGCGGATCAGGGAATCCAGGGCCCCTTCCAGCAGACGGTCGGAGATGAAGCTGTTGAAACGGGCGACGACGATACCGACCTTCAGGCCTTTGGCATCGAGGTTACCTTCAAAGAATTGTGGCATGACGATCTCCTTGTGCGGGGTGCCGAAAAACCGCTCCGTTTGGGTGATTTTCAACAGCCGGGATGTATGGTGTAAAGAAACACAAATATTATCATAATTTTTTGCGACAAGGGAGAAAAAAGTGCACTCAAAGCCCTGCGCTACGGCCATGGAAGGCGATGGCCCCGCCGTAGTCGGCCACCAGGAACCGGGGGCTCAACTCCGGCACATGGCGTCGGGCGGCGGCGCTGGCGTGGCTGCAGACCAGCTCCAGCAGGCTCGGGTCGAAGTTTGCGGCGATGACGATCTCCCGGGCAGTGTTGGCCGGGGCGATGGTGGCGGTGATGGCCTCGGGCAAGCCCCCCTCCCTTGCCCATCCCAGGAGGGCGGACAGGTCCAGCTCCGACGCGGCGGCGTGGGTGTTCTCGTAGCCGCAGGCGATCTTGAGGAGCTTGGCGAACTGGCAGGCCACGAACGGCTGGAGAAAACCGCGCCGGGCGCAGGATTGCAGGGCATAGGCCACGTGGTCCCCCATCATGACGAAGGTCTCCTCCGGGAGGGCTGTCGCGGGATCGGCGGCGCGGTTCAGGTGGTGCTGGGCCGCCAGTTCGCTGCTGCGGCCGGTGGAGAGGACCACGTTTGGGCAGCCGCAGGCGCGGGCCACGTCCAGGGCCGCGTCGATGGTATCGGTCCACGCCTTGGCCGACAGAGGACGGACGATGCCGGTGGTGCCCAGGATGGAGAGCCCCCCCATGATGCCGAGGCGGGCGTTCAAAGTCTTCTGCGCCCGGAGTTCGCCGTCCGGGATACTGATAGTTACGCGAACCGGGGTGGGGGAATCGGCGAGGGCGTCGCGCACCGCCTGCTCGATCATGCGGCGGGGCACCGGGTTGATGGCCCATTCTCCCGGCCCCACGGCCAGGCCCGGTTTGGTGGCCTTGCCGACGCCGGTGCCACCTTCTATGACGATTCCGTTTTCTCCGGTGGAGGAGTGGGGCGGGGTGGGGACGAACGTCACCCTGGCGTGCAGTTCGGCCCCGTTGGTCACGTCCGGGTCGTCCCCCGCATCCTTCACCACGAAGCAGGCGGCTTCATGGTCGCTGAACCGCTGGTCGTGCAGCGGGAATGTGGCGGAGACCCCGGCGGGCAGGTCGATGGCAACCTCCCCGACCTCCGCCTGGCGCATGAGCATCAGGGCCGCGCCCTTGGCCGCGGCAGCGGCGCAGGCGCCGGTGGTGTAGCCGTGTCGCAGCGTTTTTTTCATCTGGTACCTTGTAGGTTTAAATATTTCGGAGATTTTCTGCCCTCCTCGTTTAGGAGGGCTCTCTGGGCGCTTTGTACCAGCCAGGTTGTTCAAAAATAGTCAGATCGTCGCACCCGCAGAAGGCCCTGAGGAGGCGTAGCAGCGCTACGCCGCACGAAAGGGCCTTCGAGGATGAAGGCCTGATGGCTGTTTTTCAACAACCTCCTACGCCTCTGCGGCCATGATCGCCAGGGCGTTCACCACCGCCGCCGCCACGTTGGACCCCCCCTTGCGCCCCATGTTGGTGATGAAGGGGATGGCGCCGTCCGTGGCCGCCAGGGCGTTCTTGCTCTCCTCGGCCCCCACGAAACCGACCGGCAGGCCGATGATCAGGGCCGGATGGGCTTTACCTTCCCCGACGAGGCGCAGCAGTTCGAACAGGGCCGTGGGGGCGTTGCCGATGACGAAGATGCGGTTGTCCGGGTTTGCCGTTGCCTTGCGCATGGCCGCGATGGAGCGGGTGACCCCTTCGTGCCGTGCCGCCTCGGCCACGTCCGGGTCGGCCACGTGACAGGAGACCCGGCAACCGAAGGGGGCCAGGCGGGCCTTGCTCATGCCGGACAGGGCCATGTTCGTGTCGGTGACGATGCCACAGCCGCTCTTGATGGCCGCCACCGCCTTCTCCACCGCCCCGTCGGAGAACACCATGGAACCGGCATACTCGAAATCGGCGCTGGTGTGGATGCTGCGGCGCACCACCTGCCACTCGGCCTCGGGCCAGCCGTGCTCCCCGGCCTCCTTGTCGATGATGCGGAACGATTCGGCCTCGATCTCCTCGGGCTTCATGGTCAGGGAGTCCATCAGCGCCACCCCAAAAAGTCCAGCGCCTCGCCGATCCGCTCGCTCTCCACCTCGGCCAGCTTGCGGTGCACTCCCAGGTGCGGACCCATCTCCATGACCAGGCCGGGGTGGCGTTTCTGGGCCGCCTCGATCTCCTCGGGCAGGTCGTGGACCACATGGGCGCCCATGAAGAGGAAATAGGGCATGAGCAGGATGCGCTCGGCCCCGCGGTTCACGCAGGCGTCGATACCGTGCTGGATGTTCGGTTCATGCATCTCGCGGAACGAGACCTCCACGATCTCGAAGCCGGTCATTTCCTGTACCATCTTCGCCACCTCGCGGGCGGCGTCGTTTGCCTGGGGGATGCGGCTGCCGTGAGCCATCATCAGGATTGCGGTTTTCATTGTACCTCGCTTTTGATGTGAGTGGTGATGCCGGGCGGTTTTCTCCCCTCCTAGTTTAGGAGGACCCTCTGGGGCCTAAAGGGCTGGGGGTGGTAGTCTGTAATTTTTTCCCATCCCCCTGCGCATCCAACCCCCGCAACCCTTCCCAATGCCCGCTCAGCGGCTCCTCCACCTCTGCCTCCCCCAGGCGCTGCATGAGGGTGGCAATGAGCCGTTCCGCCGGGGCCACGTCGCCGCCGGGGGCGGCCTTGCCGTGGGTCCTGGGCGGGTGCAGTTCGGGGGTGAGGCCCTTGATGGGGAGGCCGGGGTTCATCACCTTGTTGAAGCGCTGGGCGCGCCCCTCGTTATTGATGTAGATCCCCTCCTGCTCCACCCAGGCGGTGGTGGGGAGAAACACCCCGGCCCGGGCCGTGAGCCGGGTGGGCCGCCAGTCGGCGGCGGCCAGCACTGCGATCCCTGGAGGCAGGTCGCAGGGGAGGTCGGCCTCGAAGGAGATGATTCCCCTGATCCGGCCGTCGGCCAGGGCCGTGGAGAGCGCCACGCCGTTGTGTTGCCGGGTCAGTTCGGCGCAGCCGAAAGCGTTGGGGCCGTCCAGGATAAAGGCCAGTTTGGCGGTGCGGGGGACTGACTGCACCGCCTCCACTCCTTCCGTGGTGGCGCCGCAGATGACGACCGGGCGCTTGGCCTCTGCCAGGGGGATGTCTGAAATAGCGGCGAAGTGCTCGAATGGGAAGGGAAGGGGCCCCCTCACCCGGCCTTCGGCCACCCTCTCCCCTGGGGCGAGGGTATGATTTGTGCCTTCTCCCTCGGGGAGAAGGTCGGGATGAGGGGCAATAACGTACACCTTTGCCCCGTTCCGCCACGCCTGGCGCACGGCCAGGGCCATCATGGGGGCATCCGCCAGCAGGTCGCACCCCACGAGGGCGATCAGGTCGGCCTGGCGCACGTCCTCCAGGGAGGCGCTGTCGTCCTCCGTCAGCAGCGCCACCGCCGCGCCGGTCAGTTGGGCCCGGTCCGGGTCGTCGAAGTAGCAGAGCGTCCCGGCGGCGAGCAGTTCCGCGAGGCGCGCCGCCATGATGTTCCCTGCCAGGTCCATGCGGGGCGAGCCCACGATGGCCAGGGCCTGGGGGCCGTGCAGTTCCAGAAAATCGTCGATGCGGGTCGCCAGGGCATCCAACGCCTCGTCCAGGGTGACCGGCCTGCCGTCCACCAATGCCTGGCGGGGGCGGTCGGGGGCGTTGACGACTGCGTTGGCAAAGCGCCCCTTATCGCAGATGAACCAGCCGTTGACCTGATCGTTCCTGCGGGCCGTGGTTTTGAGCAGTTCCCGGTAGCGGGCCATGGGGACGGTGTTGCACCCCAGGGAGCAGTGGGGACAGATGGAGGGGGCCATGTCGTAGTCCCAGTAGCGGGCGCGGAAGCGGGCGGTCTTGTCGGTGAAGACCCCGGTGGGGCAGATGTCCACCAGGTTGCCGGAAAAGGGGGACTCAAGCGATCCCTCCTCCTGGCGGCCGAAGTAGATCGTGGCGGCCCGCCCCATGACGCCGAAGTCGGTGCCCCCGGCGTATTCCTGATAGAAGCGGGCGCAGCGGTAGCACTGGATGCAGCGGTTCATCTCGTGTTCGATGTATTCGCCCAGGTACTGGTTAACGTGGGTGCGTTTTTTGCCGTCGTAGCGCCGGATGCCGTGGCCGCCGGCGATGGTGTAGTCCTGCAACTGGCACTCGCCCCCCTCGTCGCACACCGGGCAGTCGTGGGGGTGGTTGATCATCAACCACTCGATGACGCTCCTGCGCATGGCCACCGCCTCGTCGTCGGTGGTGGAGACCACCATGCCGTCCTGGGCGGGGAGCATGCAGGACATCTGCACCCCCTTGATCGGGCCGTCCAGCATCTTCACGGCGCAGACCCGGCACGCGCCGGCCTTGCCCAGGGCGGGATGCCAGCAGAAATGGGGGATGGGGATATCCACCGACTGGGCGGCTTCCAGCACCGTGGTGCCCTCGGGGACTTCAACCGGTATGTCGTCGATGATGAGTTTGATCATTTTAAATGTTCAATTCCCCAGAGGGCATTTCCCCCCGGTGATATGCTCCCGTACCTCATCCTCGAACAACCTCAGCAACCCTTCCACCGGGCCCATGGCGCCGGGGGCCAGGGCGCAGAAGGCGTAGTTCAGCTTATGCACGTGCTCCCGCAGGATGTCGATGTCGGCCAGGTCGCCGCGACCCGCCTCGATCCGTTCCAGGGTGTGCTGCACAAAGGGGAGCCCTTCCCGGCAGGGGGTGCACCAGCCGCAGGACTCGCGGGCGAAGAAGCGGACCAGGTTGAGGGTGGCGGCCACCATGCAGGTGTTCTGGTCGAAGACCACGATCCCGCCGGTGCCCAGGCGCGAACCGGCCTTGGCCACCGGGTCGAAGTCCAGGGGCACGGTCCAGTGGTCCTTGGTGAAATAGGGGGTGGACGCGCCGCCGGGGATACAGGCCTTGAACGTGCTGCCGGCCCGCATGCCGCCGCAGTGGGTGTCGATGATCTCCCCCAGGGTGGTGCCGATGGGGAGTTCCAGGCAGAGGGGGCTCTGCACATGGCCGCTGACGCAGAAGAGCTTGGTGCCGGCCCCTTCCGGGGTGGCGGCCAGGGCCTTGAACCATGCCGGGCCGTGGGTGACGATGGCCGGGATGTTGGAGAGGGTCTCCACGTTGTTGACCACCGTGGGCTGGCCCCACAACCCCTTGACGGCGGGGAAGGGGGGCTTGGAGCGGGGATTGGCCCGGATGCCCTCCAGGGCGTTCATGAGGGCGGTTTCCTCGCCGCAGATGTAGCGGCCGGCCGACTGGTGCACGTCCAGCTCCAGGTTGAAGCCGCTGCCGCAGATGGCGCTGCCCAGGAATCCGGCCTTGTGGGCACTGGCGATGGCGCCCTTCAGGTTCTGGGCGGCCAGTTCGTAGCCGCGGCGGATGAAGATGAAGGCGCGCTCCACCCCGAGGGCGTAGCAGGCCAGGGCCATCCCCTCCACCAGCAGATAGGGGTTGCGCTCCAGAAGCACCCGGTCCTTGTAAGTGCCCGGCTCCATCTCGTCGCAGTTGCAGATCAGGTAGCGCGGCCCCGGCAGGTTGCGGGGGACGAAGGACCATTTCTTGCCGGTGGGGAACCCGGCCCCGCCGCGCCCCCGCAGGCCCGAGTCGATCACCGTCTGCTGCACGGCGTCGGGAGACAGGTCGGCCAGAGCCATTTTCAGTGCCCGGAAGCCCCCCTCGGCCCGGTATTCGTCGAAGGTCACGGCCCGGTCGGGGCGGTTATGCCTGAAGAGGATATCGTTCATGGTTTGCTCGTGCTTTAAATTACCATCATAGTCCCGGCATGGCAAGCGCGGCACACCGAATTCACCTCCCGTGTTACCGGCGCCCCGTAACCGGTCATGTCATAGCGTCTCCAGGTACTGAAATGTACCGCTAAATGACGTATATTCTGCAAGTAACGTGGTAAGAGGTCTGTTGCTATTTAATAGAAATTTAATGTAAATTTTGCTAAATGAATTGGAATGATGTACGTTTAATAACATAAAATTTACGTGCCGTGAGGGGGGCGCCATGACGTTGTTCAGGAATATCAATCTGGTTTGGAAATTCACGATCTTTGCCGGACTTGCCACGCTGTTGCTTCTGATTGCCATGGTGGTTTCCTACCGGGGCATGCGGGGGACGAACGAACGTTTCGAACTCTATGCCGACAAGTACCAGACCCTCGGCTCCACCGTGGGCGAGATGCAGGCCCAGGGGCTCCAGGCAGAACAGGCTATCCGCAACGTGATCCTCAATCCCGGCGATGACAAGGCCCTGGCCAACTACAAGAAAGCCTCAGCGGAGTTTCTCAAATTACACAAGGAGGCGACCGCAACCGCCGCAGGGATCAAGGATTATGCCAAGAGACTGGAGCAGGTGCCGCCCCTCTGGCAGGAGGCGGCGGTCATCAAGGATGAGATTATCCGTCTGGCCAGGGACGGCAAGCAACCGGAGGCGATAGAGCTTTTGGTGCAGAAGGAAACCCCCCAGTGGCGCCGGATAAAAGACCGGATCATCGAGACCCAGAACGACATAAAGAAGGATATGAAGGCCGAGCGGGCATCCCTTGATGCATTCACGGTGAAAACTTTTACCATGACCGTTGCCACCCTGGTGTTGACCGTCGTGCTGGTCAATGTGCTGCTGCTCGTTTTCTGGCGGGTCATGCAGGGCTCGTTCAACGAATTGACTGGCCGTCTGCGGGATATCGCCTCCGGCGAGGGGGACCTGAGCAAACGCATCGAGATCAAGGGAAAGGATGAGATGGCCCAAGCGGCCCATTGGCTGAACCAGTTCATGAACAAGCTGTCCCAGACCATATCCGGAGTGGCTGGCACCACCTCCACCCTGGCCTCGGCCACCTTTGAACTGAACAGCACCGCCGAGCAGATGGCCGCCAGTACTGAGGCGGTTGCGGCCCAGGCGGGCACCGTGGCGACGGCCAGTGAGGAGATGGCTGCCACGGGCCAGGATATCGCCAGTAATTGCAATATGGCCGCCGAGAGTGCCAACCGCGCGGTGGCAACGACCCAGAGAGGGTTCGAGGTGGTCAGGAACACCGTTAACGGCATCCGCGAGCGGGGTGCGCGGACCAAGGCCAACGCCCGGGCAATCGCCTCCCTGGGCGAACGTTCCGATCAAATCGGCCAGATCGTGGGCACTATCGAGGACATTGCCGACCAGACCAACCTACTGGCGCTGAACGCCGCCATCGAGGCGGCCCGGGCCGGCGAACAGGGGCGGGGGTTTGCCGTCGTGGCCGACGAGGTGAGGGCTCTGGCTGAACGTACCACGCGAGCCACCAAGGAAATCGGCGAGATGATCCGGGCGATCCAGCAGGAGACCAGGAGTGCCATTGTCTCCATGGAGGAAGGGGTTATCGGCACGGAGAAGGGCGCCCAGGAGGCGGCTCAACTGGAGACATCGTTGCAGGAGATCCTGGAGCAGGTGAACGCCGTGACCATGCAGGTAAGTCAGATCGCCACGGCAACGGAGGAACAAACCGCCACGACCAACGAGATCACCAATAACATTCAGAAGATCTCTGAGGTGATCATGGACGCGTCCCGGGGTGCCCAGAACACGGCTGCCGCATCGTCCGGCCTTTCCCGCCTGGGAGAGGACTTACGTAGTCTGGTGGGCCACTTCAGGCTGGCCTAGTTGTGCAAGTTGTAAACCCCCTTATGCGGGGTGTGCCGTCATGGGTCAGCGGGGCGGGGAGTGCGGTGGTCGGCGATGATGGCTGCGGCCTGTTCCGGTGAGACCGGGCCGAAAAGCCGGTCCCCGATCATCAGGGCCGGGGCGTTGCCGCAGTTGCCCAGGCAGCAGCAGGGGAGCAGGGTGACGGCGTTGTCGGCGGTGGTGGCGCCGGCCTCGATCCCCAGGTGGCGTTCCAGGTGGCGCAGGAGGGTTTCGCCCCCCATGGCCCAGCAGGAGATGGAGTCGCACACGTGGACTACCGTTCGTCCCACGGGGCGGCGATAGATCATCTCGTAGAAGGTGGCCAACTCCTCCACCTGGAGGGGGGAAAGCCCCAGGAGGACGGCGGCCTCGGCCACCGCCTCGTCGGTCAGCCAGCCGTAGTGGCGCTGCAACTCCTTCATCACGTCCACCGCGGCCTCGCGGGGGGTGATGGCCTGGGCCACGCGCTGTTCCAGTTCCTGTTTGAGCTGTGCCGGGATCATGGGAGTAGATTATAGATGGTTTGCCGGGAGTGGCAAGGGGAAATGCTAACAGTTTGTTGAAGAATCAGGTTGTTCAAAAATAGTCAGATCGTCGCACCCGCAGAAAGCCCTGAGGAGGCGTAGCAGCGCTACGCCGCACGAAAGGGTTTTCGAGGACGGCGGCGAGATGGCTGTTTTTCAACAACCTCCTAAAGAAAGTGCGCGAAGACCTGGTTGGAGAGGAGCATGCCGCGCCGGGTGAGGCGGACCCTGTTGCCGGCAGGTTCCAGCAGCCCCATGGCGGTCAGTTTGGCCAGGGCTGCCTCGAAGGTTTCATCCAGACCGATCCCGAATTCCTGCCGGAACCCGTCCGCCCCGATGCCGTCCGCCATGCGCAGCCCCAGGAACATGAACTCGGCCATGGCGTCCTGCCGGGTGAGGCTCAACTCCGCCCCATGGGGAAGGCGGCCCTGGGCGATTGTCCCGGCATAGGCGTCCAGGTCGGCCGGATTGCCGAAGCGGACGCCGTATCCCTCCCGCAGGAAGGAGTGGGCCCCGCACCCCAGTCCCAGGTAGCCGTCCCGGTGCCAGTAGCCGCTGTTGTGGGCCGAACGGCGGCCGGGGAGGGCGTAGTTGGCGATCTCGTAATGCTCGTAGCCTGCGGCCGTCAGGACATCGTCCGCCTCCTCGAACATGGCCACCGCCAGATCCTCGTCGGGGAGGAACGGGCTCTCTGCGCCGTAGCGCAGGGCAAAGGGGGTCCCCTCCTCCACGGTCAGGCCGTAGACGGAGATATGCTCCGGTCCCAGGGCCAGGGCTTGTTCCAGTTCGCTGCGCCACATGCCGATGGTCTGTCCCGGCAGGGCGTGGATCAGGTCGATGCCGATATTGGTAAAACCGGCCGCGCGGGCGGCCAGGAAGGCCTCCCTGGCCGCGACTGCGCTATGGATGCGTCCCAGGGCCTTCAACAGGGGATCGTGGAAGGACTGCACCCCCAGGGAGAGGCGGTTGACCCCGGCGCTGCGGAAGGCGGCCAGCCGCTCCCGGTCCACGGTGCCCGGATTGGCCTCCAGGGTGATCTCGGCCTCCCGATCCAGGCCGAACAGTTCGCCCGCCCGTTTCAGGATTCGGTCGATCAGGGGGGGGGCGATCAGGGAGGGGGTGCCGCCGCCGAAGTACACCGACTCCAGCGGCCTCTCCGCTCTGAAAGCGTGGGCTGCCAGGCCCATCTCCGCCAGCAGGGTATGGGCGTAACCATCCAGGTCGGCGGTGGTGGACTCTTGGGAGACAAAGGCGCAGTAGGGGCATTTGCGGCGGCAGAAGGGAATGTGGAGATACAGGCGTGTGAACATAAATGACGTGCAGTGCCGTTTTCCGCCCTGTTGACGCGAGGGCTCTTGGGGAATGATTGATTACTGCCGTTGGTTTCCGACGTGCAACATTATTCCGACCATCTGGCTATAGCACAAAAATGGGGGAATTTAACAAAAAATGTCAAGATCCCGGTTGGGCCGGGGAGGCGGAGAGCCACAAACCCACAATTTACGCCCCATGGCCTGCTCCCTCTCCGCTATGGAAAACGCCGATCTGGCGATACGCGATCATGAACCAGAGTAAAAACGGCAGCAGCCAGTGCCCGAGCATGTCCCAAAGATTGGTGGCGATGATGTGAGGGAGGGTCGGGTTCGGTATCTGGATAAACGGTACCCCCCGCCAGAGCAGGATCATGCAGAAATCCATGAAGAGGTAGAGCAGTATGGCTCCTGCGATGCCGATCAGCCGCTTCCCGATGGCCAGTCCCGGTGTGGCAAGGACCAGAGCGAAGAAGGGGTATAGCTTGACTGAGCTGACATACGGTATGGCCCTCATGGCCTCGGTGGTCGGCATTATCCGGGAGGTGATGAGGACCAGTACGAACCGGCAGGCAAGGTCAAAGCGGGGCAGCAGGGGAACCAACAGTAGGGAAAAGATGATAAGCCTAGCGAGGAAGAACAGGATTTTCTTCACGGTTCACCACCAGTTCAATCCAGGCAAGCCACATGGCAACGACCAGAATGAGGAAGAGCGCCTGCCATGCGTAGTCGTGGGTGAAACGGGCATAGTGCGGAGCATGTTCCGTCACCCAGCCGAGAAAAACGAGCCGGGCTATGTTGGCGGCAAAGATGAACGGCATGCCGACGGCGAGGGCAACGAGCTTTGCCCGGGCGGAAGAGGTATAGGACAGCACAAACGAGACGAAGAGTATGAAGACGTTGATGGCGGTGCATTCCGGCGTGATGATCCACGTCTTGTTTTTGAGCATGATATACGTCGCATCGACGCTGTTTTCGACATTGATGCGCTTCAGGAGGCCGGATACGATCCTGATGGTGCTTTCCCGCAACGGGTCGGTGTCGGCCGGCATCGCGAACCAGAGGGTGAGGTGAAAGATTCCCATGAAAAGGCCGAAGAGCAGGCAGGTCTTCACCAAAGAAGCGGCGGGGCGTTGAACCGCCCCCCTTGGCTCATGGGGCATGTCCCGTTTCCCCGTCGTTTCGTATTCGGCGCTTTTCATTCATCCCTCGGGACTGCTGCGGCGAACTAACCGCGCGAACCCTGGTTTTGTTGTCTCTTTCGCCGGAAGATAATTCCCACGCCCCCCATGATTCCCGGCAAAAGCCACCAGCTCTCCATGACCGGGACAGAGGTTAGAGGTGGGGAGGGGGCAGGGGCGGCGCTCACGGAAACCACGACCGTATCGGAGGCCGTCGCACTGCCATCCGTTACCGACAGGGTAAAGGTGTGGGCTCCTGGGGATAGGGGCGGAAGGCCCGCGAGGTTCAGAGGGGCATTGCCCGAGCCGTCCACCGGCTGGGAATCCTGAAGAACCGTACTCCCCTCCAGCCAGCGGTAGGTCAGGCCGCTTCCCGCAACGCGGCCCTGAAGAATCGTCGAGCTTTGCTGGCTGGCCGAAATGGTAATGTCCGCGCCGGCATCGACGAAAAACGGGTCTACCGTTATATCACCGATGGTCCGGCTCCCATAGGAATGGCCGCCGGTGCCATAGCCCAGGTCATTGGCGTAGAATTCGATCCTGTGATCGTACGGAGTGCCGGAATATGTCAGGGGGACCGTCCTCTGCCATTGGCCGTTGACCGTTGTAATCCAGGCGTCGGCGCCTCCTGCCGCGCCCCCCGCAATGGTGCCCTTGATCTTTTTGCTGCTGGTGCTGTAGGTGTCGTAAATGGCCCAGGGGTAGGCGACGTCGCTATTGGGGTTCACGCTGTCGGTGGCCGTTGCCGTAACCGTGAAGGGGATGCCGATATAGACCTTGCACGGCGCCTCAAGGGTATAGGTCGTCTGATTGCCGCTATCCGTCCATGATGTCGTCCATGTTGAACCCGCCGGACATGTGGCCAGGGCGTAGCCGGCAAAAAACAGGATGAGAAAAAGGACGGAGATGATGGGAACGGCATTTTTCATGACGCGATTCTCCCCGATGAGTGCGGTCCTGCATGAATTTCAGGCGGTAGGTGGTGCAACGAGCTGGAAAATAACAGGTTCATAGCCTGAAGTCACTGCCGTTATTTATACACATTTTTTAGGATTACGGGGGAAAAAATCGATAAATCGGTTTGATATACTTTCATGCCTCTTATGGATTGCAATTTTAGCCGGATTGGGTACAATGTTCCCTCATCTATAAAACAACGCCAAGGAGATTCGTCATGAAACGTGCAGTTGCCATCCTGGTCGCCTTTGTCGCCGTAGCGTTCGTAACGGTTGCGGCCCAGGCTGAGAGCAAGGGCGAGCAGATCTTCAAGCAGAAGTGCGCCATGTGCCACATCGTCAAGGGCAAGGGCGGCTCCATCGGCCCGGACCTGACCAAGATCGCCGCCAGGCTGAAAGAAGGCGACCTCAAGGTCCAGTTGGAGAACCCCAAGAAGAAGAACCCCTCCACCTCCATGCCCTCTTTCAAAACTCTGCCCAAGGCCGATATGGTCGCCCTGCTGGGGTATTTGAAGACATTGAAATAACCGGCGCATCGAAAGGCCTGCCGCGAGGCGGGCCTTTTTTCTTTGGAGGCTTATGCGACTGAGGGAAGATCAGATACACCGCCTGGCGGAAAAGGTGTACAGCGACCTGGCCGCCGAAGGGCTCATCACGCCCAAGGGCGAGCGGGGCGCCGTGGTGGCCGGGATCGCCAAGGCCATCAGCCAGGATTTCAGCCGCGAGCAGCTGCTGGAGCGTGATGCCGAACGGCTGCTGGACGAAACCGTTGCCGCCATGGGGCGGGGCGCCGCAGAGATCGACCGGCGCAAGATGCTCAGGATGATCAAGGAAAAACTGGCAAAAGAACGGAAAATCGTACTATGAGCCTCTCCGAAGACCGCGTATCCAATATGGCCCACGAGGTCATCAACTGCATCTGGCGCGACGACCTGGCCGATGTGATCGACGAAAGCCGGGCTCTGGCACGGGTCAAACAATCCCTGGGCGCCTTCTTCGGCGCCGTCGAGGAAATCGACGGGACGGTGCGCGCCAAGCTGCGGAACCATGCCCAGGGGAGCCGGGACTGGGAACTCCTCTACCAGAAGTTCTACCAGGAAGAGTTGGCCAAGCGGCACCTTTAAGAGGTTGTTGAAAAACAGCCATCAGGCCTTCGTCCTCAAAAGCCCTTTCGTGCGGCGTAGCGCCCCTCATCCTATCCTTCTCCCAAAGGGAGAAGGGATACCGTTACCCTCTCCCTCCGGGAGAGGGTGGCCAAAGGCCGGGTGAGGGACTCCTCATGGCTTGTCTCGCGGGTGCGACGATCTGACTGTTTTTGAACAACCTGAGTTTTCGACAACGTGCTAAACGGAAAGACCAACGATATGCTTGACCCCGAACTGACCGCCCAGCTCAAGCGGGTGCTGACCTCGATTGAACAACTCCTGCCCCGACCGATTCCACGCATCGACTGGTCCGTCACCACCGCCGCCAACTGGCACCGCCATTCCTTTGCCGGATACCTGGAACCGCTGGACGTGGTGGCGAGCATCCGCCTGGACGACCTGCTGGGCATCGACGAGCAGAAGAGCGTGGTCGAGGAGAATACCCGCCAGTTCCTGGCCGGGCTGCCGGCCAACAACTGCCTGCTGTGGGGGACCCGGGGGACCGGCAAGTCGTCCCTGGTGCGGGCCATCCTCAACAGCTACGCACCCCGGGGGTTGCGGGTGATCCAGGTGGACAAGGACGATCTGGTGCACCTGCCGGATATCGTGGACGCCATCAAGGCGGAGCCGTACCGGTTCCTGGTGTTCTCCGACGATGTCTCCTTCGAAACCGGGGAGTCCAGCTACAAGATGCTGAAGAGCGCCTTGGACGGCTCGGTGTACGCGCCCCCGGAGAATGTGCTGATCTACGTCACCTCCAACCGCCGCCACCTGCTGCCCGAGTACGAGAGCGACAATCGCGGGGCCATGCTCTATAATAATGAAGTCCACCACGGCGAGGCGGTGGAGGAGAAGATCTCCCTGTCCGGCAGATTCGGGCTCTGGGTGGGCTTCCATCCCTTCAGCCAGGACCAGTACGTCGAGGTCGTCCGCCAGTGGGTCGGCAAGCTCTGCGCCAAGCGGGACACGGCGTCCATCTGGGATGACGAGGCCCGGCAGGCGGCCATCCTCTGGTCCCAGCAAAAAGGGGACCGCAGCGGCCGCATCGCCTACCAGTTCGCCAGCCATTGGGTGGGAAAGCGGCTTTTGGCCCGGGGTTAGAGGAAAAAAACGGAACGACCGACTTCCGCCACAGGGACGCAGAGACACAGAGGTCCACAGAAAAAAGCAAGGCAGAGTTAAACCGCAGGGTTACATCGAATCTATTACCGCAGGGCCATGGGCACTCGCCCGCGGCCTTTTTTCACGAAAGGCAGGTACATGCAGTTCCCGTATAAATCGTTCCTTATCACCATCACCGGTGTTTCCCTTTTTTCGCTGTCCGTAGTCCCATCCCGCGCCGACGACCTCCTGTCCCAGGCTGCCGCCCAGTTTCGGGAAAAGGATTACAATGACGCCTACTCCCTGGCCAAGAGAAGCGCCGAATCGCCCCAGCGCACCTTTCTGCTCGGCGTGACCGCTCTGCGTCTGGGCAAGGCCGACGAGGCCTTGCCCCTGTTGGCCGGGGCCGAACAGAAGCTCCCCCTGGCAGGGGACTATGCGGCCCTGTACCAGGCCGAGGCGCTGCTGAAGCAGAAACGGTACGCCGAGGCCGCTGCCAAGGCGCAGGCCATTGCCAGGGCTTACCCCGGTTCCCAACTGACCCGCCGGGCCGACAAACTGGCCGCTGACAGCCTGTTCGGGGCCGCCGATTACCGGAGGGCGTTCAAGGCGTACCAGGCTTTTGTGGAACGGTACGCGGCCGGTAGCGACTCGGTGGACGCCCTGTTCCAGGCGGCCCGCAGCCGGGAGGAAAACGGCGACAAGAGCGGCGCGGCCCAGAACTATCGCAGCATCTGGCTGAACAATCCGACCGCGCCCCAGGCGAACCAGGCCCGCGACCGGCTCGCGGACCTGGAGAAAAACGGCGTCAAGACCGCCCTGTTCACCCCCGAGGAACTTCTGCGCCGGGCCTCCAGTCTGTACACCCAGAACGACTTCAGCACCGCCCTGAAGGCGTTGGCGGTGATTCAGACCGATGGCCAGCCCGAGGGTTTTGCCAGCCGGGTGGATTTCCGGACCGGCATGGCCCAGTATCGCCTGCGGAACTTCAAGCTGGCCGAGAAGTCTTTTCTGCGGGCAACCGCTTCCTCCCTGCCGAGCATACGCTCCGAGGCGCGCTTCTGGCGGGCCAAGTCGTTGGAGCGCCAGGGGCAGGATCAGAACGAGCAGGCTTTTGCCCTCTACATGGAGTTGGCGGGCGAAGGGAAACGGCAGGAGTTTGCCGACGACGCCCTGATGGAGGCGGCCGGCCTGCGCAAGAACATGGGGCGTTTTGCCGAGGCGGCGCGCCTGTATGAGCAGCTTGCCAAGAACTTCCCCGGCTCCAGGTTCCTGCCCCGCTCCACCTGGGAGGCCGCCTGGTGCCACTATCTGGCCGGCGAGTACGCCGTGGCCGCCGAAGCGTTCAAGGCGCAGCTCAAGGATAACAACGTGCGGGAAAAGGCGCTGTACTGGCTGGCGCGGACCCTGGAAAACACCGCCTCGGCCGATGCCGCTCTCTACTACCGCACGCTCCTGGACGAATGCCCGGCCGGTTTCTACGCCACCTGGTACCGGGACCGGAAGGGGATCGCCGATCTGCGCGAGCCGTTGGGCAAGCGCAACGCCCTGACGGAACTGCCCCTGCCTGCCGGCTTCGAGAAGCCGCGCCTCCTGGCCGCACTGGGGATGCAGGACGAGGCCCGGGTCGAGATGGCGGCCGCCCGCAAAAAAAACGGCGACAGGAAAGTTGCCTTTCCCGGCCTGGCCCGCATCTATGTGGAGATGGGGGAGTACGGTTCCGCCATCGCCCTGTTCCTGCAAAACCGGCCGATAAAGTGGGAGAAGACCAGCTTGCCGCTCTGGACGGTCGGGTATCCGGTGGCCTTTGCGGATCACATCGGCCAGCAGGCCGCCGCCAACGCCCTCTCGGAAGGGCTGGTCTACGCCCTGGTCCGGGCCGAGAGCGGTTTCTCGCCGACCATCAGATCCGGGGCCGGGGCCATCGGCCTGATGCAACTCATGCCGGCCACGGCCAAGCAGACAGCGCGGGAAAAGGGTAATTTCAACCCACAGCGGCTGGTTGCGGCGGATTACAACATAAAGCTGGGAACGAAGCATCTCCGGGAACTGCTCAAGGGGTTTGACGGGGATGTGGTCTACTCCATCGCCGCCTACAACGCCGGGGCGGCGGCGGTCGAACGGTGGAGGAAGAACTTCAAGGGGCTGAAGAAGGACGAATTCATCGAAAGCATCCCCTACCAGGAGACCCGGGACTACGTGAAGAAGGTCTACGCCGCGGCCGCCACCTACCGGCAGTTGTACGGCATCAAGTAGGCCCGCCCGGCATAGTCTGTATATGAGAAAGGCCTTCCCGGTGGGGGAAGGCCTTTCTCGTATATCCTTGCTAGAGAGGGGGGGGAAGGGGATGATCGCCCTCCTCGTCCCGGTACTCTTCGAGCCCCTCGAAGAGGGTCTCCAGGATGGCCGGGTCCAGTTGATTACCCGACATGGATGCCATGATGCCGCGGGTGTCGCTGTAGGAGAATCCGGGGCGGTAGGGGCGCGAGGAACGCAGGGCGTCATACACGTCCGCCGCCGCCACGATCCGGGCTTCCAGGGGGATGGCGTCTGTCGCGAGCCCCATGGGATACCCCCTGCCGTTATAGTGTTCGTGGTGGTGCAGGATGATGTTTACCACGACCGCCGGCATGTTGGCGGCCTCGGCCACGGTCGCCCCCCAGAGGGGATGCTTGCGGATCACCTCCATCTCCCCGTCGGTCAGGCCCCGCTCGGCATTCAGAATGGCCTCCGGGACGCCGATCTTGCCGCAGTCGTGGAGCCAGCTCCCCACCTTGAGGTCGTGCTTTGCTTCCATATCGAGGCCCATCCGCCGGGCGATAATCTCCGCATAGGTCGCGACCCGCTCGCAATGCCCCTTGGTGAGCGGGTCCTTCAGTTCGATGGTTTGCCCCAGGGCATGGAGAAGGAACTCCATGTCCTCGCTGGAAGCCAGCATCATCCGGTAACGACGTATCCCGTCGCGCACGGCGGCAACCATCTCCGCATCCTGCCACGGTTTGGACAGGAAGCGGAACACCTCGCCGCTGTTGATGGCGCCCACCGCCATGGCGAGGTCCGCCTTGGAGGTCATGAGGATCTTGACGATGCTGTGGGAAAACTCCCGCATGCGGCTGAAGAGTTCAAGCCCGGTCATCCCGGGCATGTAGTAGTCCGAAACCACGATGGCGATCGGCTTTTCCCTGATGATCGCCAGGGCCTCGTCGGGAGAGTTGCAGGAGAGGACATTGGCGCCTATGCCGGTCAATAGTTCGGCCGTATAGCCCAAAATGGCTTTATCGTCATCCACGACAAGAACAACTTCCTGCATGCACTGCCCTCCGCCGGCTTGGATTTGGGTCACCAAAATAGGGCTCCGGCGGGCGGCAGTCAATAATAATTAACTTAATGATTGCCGGCTAATGTCTCTTGCCAATTGCATTCGGCGAGGTATTTTCGTATACTTCAGCACTTCAAAAATTGTGGGGGGACAGATGATTCAGATCGATTTCGACAAGATGGGCGGCCTGATCCCGGCCATTATCCAGGACCACGTCTCCGGCGAGGTGCTGATGGTGGCTTTCATGGACAAAAAGACCCTGGACCTGACCCTGGAGAGCGGCAAGACCTGGTTTTTCAGCCGCACCCGCAACAAGTACTGGATGAAGGGCGAGGAGTCGGGCAACACCCAGGAGGTGGTGGAGGTCCTGACCGACTGCGACGCCGACAGCGTGGTGATCAAGGTGAAACAGAACGGTCTGGCCGCCTGCCATACGGGCAACCGCAGCTGCTTCTATGTCAAATGGGAGAACGGTCAGTGGGTAGAACATTCGAATCCTTTGTTTAACCCCGATGAGGTCTATAAGAAGGGATGAATGCGCCTTTTCCGCAATCCCGGCGTTGACCTTCGGGATGCTGTCGTGCGGCGTAGCGCTGCTACGCCTCCTCGGCATCCCTCGGTCGCCTTGGCCTTGCGAAAAAATCGCATCCACCAGGAAAATCAAAATCGACATCATGCGAGGTTGATATGAGCAATGTTCTGAACTTCGGCATTCCCAAAGGGAGTCTTGAGAATGCCACCGTCGAGCTGTTCAAAAAGGCCGGCTGGCAGATCAGCATCTCCTCCCGCAGCTACTTCCCCGGCGTTGACGATAACGAGATGCACTGCAAGCTGATCCGCCCCCAGGAGATGGGCAAGTATGTGGAGCGGGGCACCATCGACGCCGGGATCGCCGGCCGCGACTGGGTGCGGGAGAACGAGGCGGACGTGGTCGAGGTCTGCGAGATGGTCTACTCCAAGGTGTCGCGCCGCCCGGCCCGCTGGGTGCTGGTGGTGGGCAGCGACTCCACGGTTCAGGGACCGGAAGACCTGCACGGCGCCACCATCTCCACCGAACTGGTCGGTTTCACCAAGCGTTACTTTGCCGAACGCAACATCCCGGTGAACGTGGAGTTTTCCTGGGGCGCCACCGAGGCAAAGGTGGTGGACGGCCTGTGCGACGCCATCGTGGAGGTGACCGAAACCGGCTCCACCATCAAGGCCAACGGCCTGCGCATCGTCTGCGACCTGATGGAGTCCGTGCCGGTCCTGCTCGCCAGCACGTCGGCCTGGGCCGACCCCTGGAAACGGGAGAAAATCGAGCAGATCGCCACCCTCCTGAAATCGTCCCTGGCCGCCGAAGGGATGGTGGGGCTCAAGATGAACGCCCCGGCCAGCCGGATCGAGGCCATCACCAAGGTCCTGCCCAGCTTGAAAAATCCGACCATCTCGCACCTGTACAACTCCGACTGGCTCTCCGTGGAGAGCATCATGTCCGAGAAGGAAGTGCGCCGCGTGGTGCCGGAGTTGCTGAAGCTGGGCGCGGAGGGGATTATCGAATATCCCCTCAATAAAATCATCTAGCGTAGTGGAACGCGCCCGTGCCGCAATCCCGGCGTTGACCTCCCAACTGTCGTGCGGCGTAGCGCTGCTACCTCCTCGGCACCCCTCTGTCGCAAGGCGGTCCGAAGGCTGCGCCAAAAAATCGCGTTGCGTAGGAAAAACCTAAGGAGAAACAATCAATGTCTTGTACCAGAACCGGCGACGATTGCCGCTGCACCTACACCCCGGCCTGCCCGCGACGCGGCAACTGCTGCCAGTGCGTGGCCTTTCACCGCGAACGGGGCCAGGTGAGCGCCTGCATGTTCACCCCGGAAGGCGAGAGAACCTATGACCGCTCCCTGACCAACCTGATGCGGGACCGCAAGATCTCCCTGTAAAAGGGGGCTGCCCAGTTTTCCCCCTCCTAAACCAGGAGGGGAGGACACATACTATGCTCACCTTTGCTATCACCCATATCGACCATTGCCGCAGGCTGGAAAGCTTCCTGCGCACCCTCATGCCCAGCGCCTCCCCCGGCTATTGCCGCAAGCTGATCAAAAACGGCGCGGCCAAGCTCAACGCCATCGCCGCAACGCCCGATACCCTGCTGGCCGTGAACGACCGGGTGACCCTCAAGGAGAGCGCCGCCACCGCCTCCCTCATCAGTTCGACCCGTCCGGCGCTGGACCTGCTCTACGAGGACGATCTGGTGGCCATGGTCAACAAACCGGCCGGCCTCCCCATGCACCGCACCGCGGAGCAGGAGGCCAACCTGGTGGACGAGGGGACGGCCTATATGGCCTGGCGCGGCACCCCGTGCAAGCTGTACCCGGTGAACCGCCTGGACCGGGGGACCTCGGGGGCCGTGATCCTGGCCAAGAGTTCCTCGGCAGCCGGCATGTACGGCCGCCACGTCAAGGAAACCGGCCTGGACAAGCTCTACCTGGCCCTGGTGGTGGGAATTCCCGACGAGAGCGGCGTCATTGCCGAGCCCTTGGACGACAAGGAATCCGAGACCCGCTACACGGTCCTGCTGCACGGGGAGGGGAACGCCCTGTTGGCCCTGACCCCCATCAGCGGACGCATGCACCAGATCAGGCGACACCTGGAGATGATCGGCCACCCGGTGCTGGGGGACAAGCGCTACGGCATGGGTGAATTATCGGATTACGACGGGTTTGCCCTCCATTCGTTCCGCACAGTCGTGGTCAGGCCGGAGGCGGGGCCGCTGACGGTCTGCGCGCCGCTGCCCGATGGTTTTTGGGGGCTGGCGCAGCGGTATCTCGGACAGGGGCCTGAGGCGGTTATTGCGCGGCTGGGGGCGTGTTTGGCTGGCGGGGCAGGTGCGTAGGGGCCGCCGCTGGACTCTTTGTTGGCCTATGAGCTGAACTAAGGCGGTCGGGGCGAATAGACGAGACTGCTTTCGCTACGACTTAAACCGCCCCACCCGAAAGAAACCAATGAAAAAGTGCCCCTTCTGTGCCGAAGAGATTCAGGATGCGGCGATCAAGTGCAAACACTGCGGCGAGTTCCTCGACCCGTCCGCCCGGCTGCTCTCCAGAGATGCCGGGACCAAGTGGTATTTCCGCACAGGCTTTATCGTCGTCGCGCTCTTGAGCGTGGGGCCGTTCGCCTTGCCGCTCATCTGGTTCCGCCCCAATCTGTCGCGCCCCTGGAAGATCGGGCTCACCATTGTCACCTTGGTGTTCAGTTGGTACCTGTGCCGGGCAACCATGGAATCCATGAAGAACCTGGCCGAGTATTACCGGCTGCTCAAGGGGCTGTAGACCGGACGGGCCGATCGGGGCGCAGGTTGCAGTTCATGGTGTATTGTGTTGGTTCCGGTGCCGTCGAATTTTCAATTTTTTTATGGTTAATGCTTCCCTCTGTGTCTCCGTGTCTCTGTGGCAGATGTTTGATTTCTAGTTTTTAATGTCGCGTAAATCATTCAATTTGTGTATAAAATGTGCAGATCAAGGAATTCTACACCGGCTTATGGGTATTTTCCGGTTGATCGATGGGGCATATTGGATTATAAATATTAAATTTTAACCTATTCCAAAGGAGGAATAACGATGAAAAGGAACATTGCCGTCTGTGCCGTAATTTTTGCCAACCTGATGTTTGCCGCCGGTGTCATGGCTGCCGATCCGCTGCAGAAGACCGACGACGTGCTGAACAAGTCCGCCGCAACCCTGGACAAGGCCGCCAAGAAAAAGGCCGATGCCAAAGCCAAGGCAACCGATGTGAAAGCCAAGGCCGGCCAGAAGGAAGCCGATGTGAAAGCAAAGGCCGCCCAGAAAGAGGCCGACGTGAAAGCCAAGGCTGCCAAGAAAGAGGCCGACGTCAAGGATAAGGCAAAGGCCAAAACCGATGCCGTGAAGGCCAAGAAGCAAAAGGTCGAAGGCAAGGTTGACGCCGCCAAGAAAAAGAAAGACGCCGTGACCAAGGATGCCAAGGATCTCAAGGAAGGCGCCATGAAAGATATGCAGGACATGAAAAAATAAGCGTTCAGTATCGGCACTGATCGCTGTAGGGAAAAGCCGCACATCTTTTGTGCGGCTTTTTCTGTTTTATCCCTGCCCGTTATGTAGTACAAAACAGACAGCATACACCGAAGGAGGGGCAATCATGAGTGGACAGACCATCTTCATTACCGGGGCATCGGCAGGTTTCGGCGCCGCCTGCGCCCGCATTTTCGCCCAACCGGGCAATCGCCTGATCCTGACGGCCCGGCGCATCGATCCGTTGCTGGCCTTGCAGAAGGAACTGGCCGGCATGGCCGATATCCACATCATCCCCTTGGACGTGCGCGACCGGGAGGCGGTGAAGGGGGCGGTCGATTCTCTGCCGCCGGCCTTCCGCGAGATCGATGTCCTGATCAACAACGCGGGCCTGGCCCTGGGGCTGGAACCGGCCCACCAGGTCAATCTGGACGATTGGGATACCATGGTGGACACCAACATCAAGGGATTGATGTACTGCACCCGCCTGATCCTGCCCGGCATGGTGGCCCGCAACCGGGGGCACATCGTCAATATCAGCTCTACCGCCAGTTCGTGGCCCTATCCGGGGGGCAATGTGTACGGCGGCACCAAGGCGTTCGTGACCCAGTTCTCCCGCAACCTGCGCTGCGACCTGCTGGGGACCAAGGTGCGGGTGACCTGCATCCAGCCCGGCATGGCCGAGACCGAGTTTTCCAAGGTCCGCTTCAAGGGGGACGATGCCAAGGCGGCCCAGGTGTACGAAGGGGTCGAGGCCCTGACGGCCGTGGATATCGCCGAGACGGTGCTGTGGGCGGTCAACCGCCCCCCCCATGTGAACGTCAACACCCTGGAGGTAATGTCCATCGACCAGACCTGGGCGCCGTTCGCGGTCCACCGGGAAAAACAGTAGAGGCGTATTGTCTGCGCCCCGGATTGGGCGAACACCGGTTTGCTCCTTGATTCGCATATTCAACCGCAGGATGAAGAGGATAGAGCATGGCTAAGGAATTATACGTTGGACACCTGCCGGAAGAGGTGACGGAAGAGGACCTGTACAAGCTGTTCTCGGTGATGGGGGTTGTGACCTCCGTGCACCTGATCATCGATCCCGAGACCAAGGAGTTCAAACGCTGCGGCTATGTGCGCATGGCGGCGAGTGTGGACCCCAAGGAGGTGGCCGAGACCCTGGACGGCGCGTATCTGATCGACCGGGTCATCACGGTGAGCATCGCCCGCGAGCAGAAACCGGACAAGCCGGGCACAGCGGGCAAGCCGGGCACAGCCGGAAGACGGGGACCCGGTGCCGGTGTCAAGTTCGGCGCTAAACCGAAGCCGGCAGCGGGCGCGAAGCCGGGTGTCGGAACACGGTTTGCCGCCGGGCCTAAGCCTGCTACGGAGGCCAGATCCGGGGCGCGGTCAGAGGCGGGAGCGAGGGGGGGCGCCGGAACAAGGTCCGACGCCGGCACACGGTCCGGTTCTGGGGCACGGTCCGGTACGGGAACGAGGTCTGAGGCCGGCGCACGGTCCAGCGCAGGGGCAAGGCCGGGCAGCGGCGACCGCGGCGGCAGACCGTCCCGTCCGGGCGGCGACAGGAAAGGGCCGCGCAAGGGGCGTTGAGCAAGACCGGTTCCATTTTGCCACCGTGGCTCTGCGGCAAAAATCTGATCCTATCTACGGCACCAGCACCCCGGCCCCTCTGATCCTCCCCCCTCGCAGGGCCGCCAACGCTTCGTTGGCCTGTTCCAGGGGGAACAGGTGCACCTCGGTCCGTACCGGCACCCGGGGGGCCAGCTTCAGGAATTCTTCCCCGTCGCGGCGGGTCAGGTTGGCCACGGAGACGATGCTCCGCTCCCCCCACAGGATGTCGTAGGAAAAGGCCGGTATGTCGCTCATGTGGATGCCGCCGCAGACCACGATCCCCCCCTTGCCCACCGCCCGGAGCGCCGCCGGCACCAACTCGCCCGCCGGGGCGAAGATAATGGCCGCGTCCAGGGGCAGCGGCGGTGCATCAAAGGAACCGCCCGCCCAGCAGGCCCCCATTGCCCTTGCAAATGCCTGTCCCGCCGTGTCCCCCGGCCGGGTGAAGCCGTAGACCTCCCGTCCCTGCCAGGTTGCCACCTGGGTCACGATGTGGGCCGCGGCCCCGAAGCCGTAGATGCCGAGCCGTTTTCCCTGCCCGGCCATGCGCAGGGAGCGGTAGCCGATCAGGCCGGCGCAGAGGAGCGGCGCGGCCTGGGTGTCGGGATACCCCTCCGGCAGCGGGAAGCAGAAGCGGCTGTCGGCGGTGCAGTAGTCGGCAAAACCGCCGTTTTTCTGGTAGCCGGTGAACAGCGCCCGGTCGCAGAGATTTTCCCGCCCCGATGTGCAGTAGTCGCATTCCCCGCAGGTGCCGCCCAGCCAGGGGACCCCGACCCGGTCGCCGGGCCGGAATCCGGCCACGCCCTCCCCAAGGGCCTCCACGACCCCCACGATTTGGTGCCCCGGTATCAACGGTAGCTTCGGCTCGGTCAGTTCCCCATCCACCACGTGCAGGTCGGTACGGCAGATGCCGCACGCCGCAACCTTCAAGAGCAGTTCTCCGGCCGACGGCTGGGGAATCGGCACCTCCCGCAGTTCCAGCGCACCTCCCTGACGTTCCATGACCATTGCTCGCATAGTTTTATCCTCAAAACGGCGATTATTCACCACAAAGACACAAAGAGCACAAAGGATTCAAAGTTGTTAGCGGCGAAAAGGTGCTCTGAAATTGTCATATAACTAATTGAAATCATTATTTGTGTAGCTTTGTGTCCTTTGTGCCTTTGTGGTGAATCGCTTTTTCCAGGTTTATTCCCTCAGCAGTTGGTGGGCCAATTCGCCCAGTTTTTTCACGCCCTGTTCGATCCCGTCGTCCCAGGTGGCGGTGGAGAGGCGGATGAAGTTGCGGTACTTGTTCTCCGTAAGGGTGAAGAGCGAGCCGGGGGCGATGCCGATCCCCTGTTCCAGTGCCCGGTGGTACAGGGTGATGGAGTCGATTTGCTCCGGCATCTCCACCCAGAGGATAAAACTCCCCGCCGGGTGGGTCATGCGGGTCCCCTCGGGGAAGAAGCGGACCACGGCGTCCCGCATGAGGGACATATTGCGGCTGTAGAGGCGGCGCACCGTCCGCAGGTGATGGTCGTAGCCGCCGGTGGCCAGGAATTCGGCGACGGCGAGCTGGGTGGGGGAGGAACAGGCGAGGTTCATCATCATCTTGAGCCGTTCCATGCGCTCCTGATAGCGCCCGGCAATGGCCCATCCCACCCGGTAGCCGGGGGAGAGGGTCTTGGAGAAGGAGGAACAGTAGATGACGAGCCCCTTGCGGTCGAAGGACTTGGCGGCCACCGGGCGCTCGTTGCCGAACACCAGGTCGCCGTAGATGTCGTCCTCGATCAGGGGGATCTCGTGGCTGGCCAGGAGTTCCACCAGTTCGCGCTTGCGTTCGACCGGCATGAGGCTCCCCAACGGGTTGCCGAAGTTGGGGATCACCAGGCAGGCGCTCACCCGGTTGTGTTCGATGGCGTAGCGCAGCGCCTCGATGCTGATCCCCTCCCGCGGGGTGGCGGGGATCTCCAGGGCCTTCAGCCCCAACTCGGCGATCATCTGGAGGAAGTTGAAATAGAAGGGGGATTCCACCGCAATGGTGTCGCCGCTGCGGCAGGTCGCCCGCAGGGCCAGAATGACCGCTTCGACGCAGCCTGCGGTGACCAGCACCCCGTCCGGGGTGACGCTGATTCCGGTCTCCAGGGAACGCCGGGCGATCTGCACCCTGAGCCGCTCCCAACCGGGGGGCATGAGGTAGGATACGCTCAGGTCGCCGAACCGGCGCGTCTCGCTGGCCAGCATCCGGTTCAGCTTGTCCACCGGCAGGTGGCGCGGGTTGGGGATCGCACCCCCCAAGGGCAGGAGGTCCCGGTTCATCATGTTGCGGATCACCTGATGGCAGAGCTCGCTGATGGTGACCGTGGCCGGCCTGATCCGTGCCGAGGGGGAGTGGGGGAGGGAGGCGATCTCCGGGGCGCGGGCACGCACGTAATAGCCGGACTGGGGGCGGGCCTCGATCAGTCGCTGGTCTTCCAGCAGGGCATAGGCCTGCATGGCCGTATTGATGCTGACGTCGAAGCGCCGGCTGAGTTGCCGGATCGACGGCACCCGGTCGCCGGCCCGGAAGGTGCCCTGCCCGATCAGGCCCGCCATCTCTACGGCGACCCGCTCGTAGAGCGGCGCCATGCTGTCCGAAATCGTGGTCGCGTTTATCATGGTGCCAGGATACCTTACTGTATTGGTAAGAGAATAGGTACAGTTGAGCCGGTTTTGTTTGGATACAGATACTGTATCATGCAACTGTTATGGTTACAAATTAGAATTGCTGTGTCTGTTTTTTTGGCGTGGGTAGGGGTAAGGTCGTAGCATCAGAAGAGGAGGTGGGGTCATGGAGTGTTGTCTGGCAGAGGGAGAATTGCTGCGTCTCAACGGTGGGCCGGCGGGATTGCGGGTACGCTGTTCGTCGGGAACGGTGTGGCTGACCCGGGGCGATGCCGCGGATTACCTCATCGCTGTGGGGGATTGTTTCGACGTGGCTGCGGGGCAGGCCGCGCTGGTGGAGGCCCTGAAGCCGGCCGAGATCCGTCTGGGCGAGTTGCCCGTGGCTGGCGGTGTGCCCCATAAGGCCCCCATCGGCTTGGCGGCGTGCTGACCCCGGTCGCATTACGGGGAACACCCTGCCGTAACGTGGATGGGGCACAGGCGATTTGGGGTGTCTGAGTAACATCATGGGTACGAACGATCCAATATCTCCCGTATCTTCCGGAGCAGTTCCATCGGCTGGACCGGTTTCATGATCAACTCGATATCTTCCCCGGTTACCCCGCGATTCAGAATGAAGTCAGCGGTATAGCCGCTGGAATACAGCACCTTGACATCGGGCTTGAGCAGAACTATCTCTTCATACGCTTCCTTGCCGTTTTTCTTCGGCATGATCATGTCCATCAGGATCATGGCCACCCTGTCCCGGTGCTCGGTAAATTTATCGACCACATCCTGCCCATCCACCGCCTGGATCACGTCATAACCGAACCTTGTCAGCAGAGACACCACGAGATTGCGTACATCCACATCATCCTCGGCCACCAGGATGGTTTCGGTGCCCCCCCTGGGCGGGGCGACCGGCGCAATCGTTCCCTCCTGCCCGGACTGCTCAATCCCATGGATCGGCAGGTATATCCTGAAGGTCGTGCCGTGACCCGGTTCGCTGTAGACATCGATAAATCCGTTATGCTGCTTGATTATCCCATACACGATCGCCATGCCGAGGCCGGTGCCTTTCCCGATCTCCTTGGTGGTATAGAACGGCTCGAAGATCCTTTTACAGGTTTCCTTGTCCATGCCGATGCCGGTGTCGGACACGGTCATCACCGCATAACTGCCCGGCTCGGCACGACCGGATTCATGGTCGGTTGAAGCCTCGACCGTCTGGAATCCGGTTTCTATGGTCAACAGGCCGCCTTTTCGCATGGCATCGCGGGCATTGGTCGCCAGGTTGATCAGGACTTGCTCTATCTGCCCCCAGTCGGCGTAAATTTTGAGCCTGTTTTCACTGATTATGGTCTTGAGCTGTATGTCCTCTCCAATGATTCGTGTGAGGAATTTTTTGACATTTTCTATGATGTCGTTGAGATTGACCGGTGCGAGGGTCATGACCTGCTTGCGGCTGAAAGCCAGGAGGCCTTTCGTCAACTGCGCCGCCTTCTCCGAAGCGGAAAGAATATGATCTATCTCGCCTTGCTGCCGGTCATCCAGCTTGCCGTCCATCTTCAGCATGTTCCCGTAGCCGCTGATCACCTGCAGGATGTTGTTGAAGTCGTGGGCGATCCCGCCTGCAAGCTGCCCCACCGCCTCCATTTTCTGCGATTGCCGGAGTTGCTCTTCCAGGTGGATACGCTCGTTGAGCATTCTGGATACCTTGATCGAACTGAAGCTCAGGGATGAAACCATGCTGGTAAGTTTGGCGTAGAACTTCATGCCCGCATCGGCTGCTTCCCGGCTGAAACGCGGCACCCGCTCGAGCGCCGCAAGGTATTCCGCCTCATCGAAGCCGTAATGCCGGGCCTGCTCCCGGAACAGTTCCACATCGGGTACTTCATCCTCATAGAAGAATTGGCCGATGAATACGTTTCCCATGTGCTTCCCCCCGACCACAAGAGGGGTTACCATGTCCCACAAGTTGTTCTTGCAGCGATAATGCTTGAATGCCCCCACCGGTACGCCACTGGTGAGATTGGTGTCGCTTTCGATGCAATTCTTGAGCGTGTCGGGATGGCACCGGTGAAACTTGGTACAGATATCCTGCCAGCCGACAGCAACCAGGACCTTTCCCGAAACATCGAGCACGGCACCCAGCATGCCGGTAATCCGGTAAAAATCTTCCAGCATGGATTGCAACATTTCACAATCGATAATTTCGGAGAGTTCCAGGGCGCCGATATCGCCTTCCGGCTCCAGGATGGCGCGGAGTTTATTTTTAATCGTGTCCTCACTCCTCTGGAGGGCCTCCTCCGTCTTCCTGCGCTCCTCAACCTCCTCCTCGAGCATGGCCGCCTGTTCCTGCAGGGATTCCTGGACCATCTGGCGTTCCGCCAATTCCTCTTCGAGCTGGAGTGTCTGCTTGTGCAGATTTTCTTCCAGTGACTTGTGCTCGGTGATATCCCGCAATACGGCGAGCAGCTTCTCCGGATTCCCGCCCTCGCCTTTAACCGGTGTCACGATGACCTCCCACCATTTCGGTGTGCCGTCCTGGGTTGGGCAATACCCCTCAAAACTCCTTTGATGGCCCTGCCGGGCGTCGGCGACGGCAGCCCGTGCCGCGTCGCGGTCTTCTCCGTGCCAAAAGTTTTCGTAGGGCATGTTCAAAAACTCATCGAGATTTTTGATGCCGAGTCGGCGCTGCCCTTCGGGATTCATGTACTGCAGGCGTCCCTCCGGGTCCAGGAGTTTGATGCAATCGGTGCTGCTGTCGATGATGCTTTGATTCAGGGCGTTGCTTTCCTGTAATGCCTGCACCGTCCTGGTCAGTTGGGCGTTCAGTTCCCGGTTCTCGGCCAGGGATTTTGCAAGGCTGGGCATGGTGAGGATTTTAGGGATCTGGGGGATGAAGTAGATGGCGGAAGCGATGGATATCACGGCGGTAAATGCTTTGACATATCCTTCTTGCCAATAGGCGGGGTCATAGACCGTATAGGCAGCGAAAAAGTGGGTCGTGCCACAAGCCAGAATGAATGCCGCAAAGCTTATCAGCATTCCGTAGTAGGTGATGCCACGCCGCTTGCAGGCGTAATAAAGCATTGCGAACGCGATGACATAGTAGGCGATTCCGGTTGCCATGTCGGAAACGACATGGAGCCGGACCAATCCCGGTTCCCATGAGAAGCAGAAACCGTGGGCCATATAATCATTGGTTACCTGGTGGTGGGCCACGCGGCACCTCTCTGTATGAGAACAGCGTTTCTGGGTGATCTATGCCATTATATTGTTGTTTACTAGAAATTGTTGGTTTGTAAAGCCTTTTCAATTTTTAGCCGCATGTTCCTTTGAAAAATCGCGGTGGTCTGAGGCACGGTCGCTGTACGGTATCTGGCCAAATCGGTTCGGTCCTCCAGCAGGTATGTTCATCAATGCCAGAGAGCACATCTTGAATGTGGCGCCGTTATTGAGAATGCTATTTCGGCTATTTGGCATATATGATGGTCTTCTTTTGATCTCGCCCGGGGAAAACGGCTCACCGTGCCGGCGTGGCCGTTTCTGTGGCGCAGGGACGGGAAAAGCCCCGGCAGAATCCTGTTTAGTCTGAAATTTCAGTGATAACCTTCTGATGTGACGATAAAAGCGACACCGATGGCCCTGCTTGAATGTTGCGTATACAGTGAACACAGTGAGGAAATTTAATGGTATTGTAACAAATTATTTTTACGCGATATGGCGGAGATATCCTGTCGCTCCGCTATCACTCCATGACTATGAGGAAACCAGTATGAAGTTGAGTCACAAGTTTTTTATCGCCAACGTAATTGTCGTTCTTTTAGCCGTCGCCGCCACGTCGTCGCTGGGTCTCTATGAGATGCGCAAGGAATTCATCCGCAAGGCTTCCGTGGACCTGGAGGCGCGCATGAAGACCTTCCACCAGCTGCTCAAATTCAAGGGGGCGGAACTGCGGGTGGCGGACGGCAAACTGAAGCAGGGCGATTATGTCATCAACGACAATTTTGAACTGCCGGACAGCATCAAGGACATCTTCGGCGGGGCCGCCACCATCTTCATGGGCGATGTCCGCGTCTCCACCAACGTCATGAAACCGGACGGCAGCCGCGCCGTGGGCACCAAGCTCCAAGGTCCGGCCTATGATGCCGTCATCAAGGAGGGCAAGCCGTACCGCGGCGCGGCGCCCATCCTGGGGGTGCCGTATTTTACCGCCTATGACCCGTTGAAAAACGCCGCCGGCGAGGTGGTGGGCGTCCTCTACGTGGGAGAAAAGCAGAGCGAGTACCTTGCCGTCTATGACCGCCTGAAGTATGTCACCGCAGCTGTGGCCGCCCTGCTGGCCGGTTTGTTTTCCTTCCTCTCCTTCCTGTTTGTCCGCAGGGCGTTGCAGCCCTTGGGCCGGATGGTTGCCCTGATGCACGATATCGCCCAGGGGGAAGGGGACCTGACGGTCCGGCTGAACATCACGGCGAACGACGAGATCGGCGAGGCGGCCGGGTATTTCGACCGGTTTGTGGATAAGCTGCAGGCGGTCATACGCAAGGTGGCCGACAGCACCCACGATGTGGCTGCCGCATCCGCGGACCTGCACGATACCGCCACCCAGATCGCCACCGGCACCGAAGAGTTGGCCTCCCAGGCCGCTACCGTATCGACTTCGGGCGAGGAAATGGCCGCTACCTCCCACAATATTGCCGACAACTGCAATGCCGCTGCCGGCAACTCGCACCATGCAAGCACCCTCGCCACCAGCGGGGCCGGGATCGTCATGCAGACGGTCGAAGGGATGCAGAGGATCGCCGCCAGGGTTCAGGAAACGGCCCGCCAGGTCGCAGGGCTCGGCGCGCGCTCCGACGAGGTCGGCGCCATTGTTGGCACCATCGAAGAGATCGCCGACCAGACCAACCTGCTGGCGCTCAACGCCGCCATCGAGGCCGCCAGGGCCGGAGAGCAGGGACGCGGTTTTGCCGTTGTGGCAGATGAGGTGCGCGCCCTGGCCGAACGGACCACCCGCGCCACCAAAGAGATAGCCGGGATGATCCGGGCGATCCAGGGGGAGACCCGAACGGCGGTGGATTCAATGGAAGCCGGCGTACGGGAGGTGGAGGCGGGGACCACCGAGGCCGCGCGTTCGGGGAGCGCCTTGCAGGAAATCCTCGATCAGGTCAACGAGGTGACCGGCCAGATCAACCAGATCGCCACCGCGGCCGAGCAGCAGAGCTCAACCAGCAGTGAAATAAGCAACAACATGCACCAGATCACCGCGGTAATCAACGCCACGGCCCAATCGACCCACGACACCACCCGGGCCGCCGACAAGCTGGCTCACTTGGCTGATGAACTGAGCAAGCTGGTCGGGCAGTTCAAGCTCTCCTGATCTCCGCTCTCCCGGCGCCTCTGTGCCCTGGGACGTTCACCCAAGAGAAGAGGCCGTACGGCACTGGACCGTACGGCCTCTTTTTCCTGTTGCGGGAACTTGAAGCCGGATCATTCGGAGATGTTGGTGGTATCGCTATCCTCGTTGAGCCACTTCAACTGTTCCTTGAGTTGTTGCAACTCCTGGTCGGTGTATACCGCCGACCCCTTGTCGATCTCCCTGTTCAACCGGTCGATTCGCTGCTGGACCGTATCGGCCCGGTCGGTGGGGCAGTTCATGGCCACCAGCAGGCATTCGTCCTTCTGCGTCTCCTGTATCGCTTTCATATCCGGGTCCATGGTTGCGCCCGTATAGTCATCAGCCAGGAGCGGCACGGCCGAGAAGAGCATGGCGGCTGCCGCCAGCACTGAAAGTATTCCGCGTGTTCTTGTCATGACGCACCTCCATCCGTTGTCATGTGTTTCATATGCATATATGGTAACCAATTCATGCACCAATGTAAATGGTAATGATAATCTATATCAATAGTATTGTCTGACACAGTCGGGAGGCGGCACGAAGAGGGGGGAGATGACAAGAAGGCTGGCCGGGGGGCGGTTTTGGGGTCAGGGATTTCATCCGCTCCGGCTTGGTGCAGCGCGCGGGTATGAAAAAATAGCGGTTGTGGAGTGAAGGCGCAGGATAAAAATTGACTACGAAGCGCTTCTGGGGGAATAATGACTAGCCGCACTCTATGGATTCATTGCGCTCGATCGACGGCCTTTTTTTCCCATGGTATCCTCCTTGTCCGGTAACCCATAGTTCGGGATGAACGCCAATGGCGATTAGCCTGTTTATATCTGTCCAGCTCTTTCTGTCCGGCATCTGCGCCTATACGGCCATCCAGCATTGCACCCTGGCGCAGCACCGGCCGCAACGCCGCGTCCATTACCTGTTCGCCGCCATCTCGGTTCTGATGGCGCTGTTCGCCCTGTCCAGCATCCAGACTTTCCGGATAGCGGCCGTGTCCCCCAACTTTCAGGCGCTCCGCCTGAACCTGGCCATCTTCAACCTGTATATCGCCCTCTGGCCCTGGTTTATCGCCGAGTATACCGGGGTGCGCCCGCGGTGGGTGCTGGCCGGGATCACCGGGATGTTCGCCCTGTTGTTCCTTGCCAACCTGACCCAGCCGTACACGCACACCTTTTCGGAGTTCCGCGGGGTGGAGCGTGTGCCGCTCCCCTGGGGCGAGAGCATCTACCGTCCCCAGGGTACCAGGGGCATCTGGAAGCCGGTGATCGTGGCGGCCCTTCTCTCCACGTACGCCTACGGATTCTACGCCCTGACGGTCCGCTTCCGCCGGGACCACCGGCGCACGGCCCTGTTCATGATGGCTGCCGTCGGGTTGTCCCTGGCCGGTTCCGTGGTCGGTTTCCTGTTCCGGCTGGGGGTGGGCAGCATCCCGCCACTCGGGCCGTTGGCGTACCTGGGCATGATCATCGTCATGGGGCTGATCCTGAACTACGAAATCCAGGAGGACCGCCGGCATATGCAGACGGTCCTGGACCATGTGCCGGCGCAGATCTTCATGAAGGACCCCCTGGGGCGCTACGTGATGGTCAACCGCCGTTTCGAGGAGATGGTTCATGTCACCAACGCCACGGTGGGCGGCAAGACCGATTACGATATCTTTCCACCGGGGGAGGCCGACGCCATGCGCGCCGCCGACCGGGAGGCGCTCGCCACCAGGCGTTCCCTGGAGTACGAGACGAGCGGCACCTCGGGCGGGCAGCCCCGCATCTTCTCCGCCATCAAGGTCCCGCTGTACTATTCCGACGGTTCGCCCTTCGCCATCTGCGGTATCGCCACGGACATCACCGAACGCAAGCGGCAGGAGGAGGACCTGAGGCAGGCCAAGGAGCAGGCCGAATCCGCCAACCGGGCCAAAAGCGAATTTCTCGCCAACATGAGCCATGAGATGCGGACCCCCATGAACGGCATCATGGGGGTGGCCAGCCTCATGAAGCTGACGGATTTGACCGACGAACAGCAGGAGTATCTGGAATGCATCCAGCTCTCCTCGGAAAACCTCCTGACGCTCATCAACGACATCCTGGACCTGTCCAAGATCGAGGCCGGGAAGGTGGTGCTGGAACTGGCCCCGTTCAGCCTGCGGGGGTGCATCAACGATGCGCTCCGGGTCCATGTCGCCGCCATCCACACCAAGGGGCTGACCCTGAAAACCCATATCCCCGCCCAGGTGCCCGACGCCCTGTCCGGGGACCAGCTGCGGCTGAAGCAGGTGCTGATCAACCTGATCGGCAATGCCGCCAAGTTTACGGAACAGGGGGAGATCGCGGTAAGCGTCTCCCTTGTGGAAACATGCGACGATACGGCCCTCATCCGGCTCAGTGTCGCGGATACCGGCATCGGTATCGACGCCGCCGCCATCGACGCCATCTTCGCCCCCTTCAGCCAGGCGGATTCGTCCACCACCCGCCGGTACGGCGGCACCGGACTCGGGCTCTCCATCAGCAGGCGTTTCGTGGAACTCATGGGAGGGAACATCCGGGTGGAGAGCAGGGTCGGGAACGGCAGCCTGTTTCTGGTGACGATCCCGTTCGCAGTCAACGAACCCCGCCTGGAACGCCACGACCGCAGAAGCGACGATTCGGTGCAGTCCTGGGCAGGCCCGCCCCTGCGCATCCTGGTGGCCGAGGATCAGGAGAGCAACCGAGGGTTCACCGTCAAGATCCTGCAAAAGATGGGGCACACCCTGGAGGCGGCCCGGGACGGCAGGGAGGCGGTGGAGAAGTGGGACCGGGGGGCCTTCGACGCGATCCTGATGGATGTGCGGATGCCGGTCATGGACGGCATCGAGGCGACCGGCATCATCCGCGGGCGCGAGGCGGCCAGGGGAGGACACATCCCGATCATCGCCCTGACGGCCCATGCGTTCAATGAGGACCGGGGGCGGTTCCTCGCCCAGGGGTTTGACGGCTATGTGGCGAAACCGCTGGAGATCGGGGTGCTGAACGAGGAGATTCGGCGGCTGGCCGTGGGGGCGGGGCGGGATACGGCATGAGGTGTCGCACCGTATCAAACGCGCAAACGTAAAAGACGGGTGGCTTCCCGTTTTTTTTGTCGGGTTACCGCCAGGCAGGCAACGAAAAAGCCCGGCAGCTGTGACAGCTGACCGGGCTTTTCGTTTAAATGGTGGCGGCGCAGGGACTTGAACCCCGGACAACACGGATATGAGCCGTGTGCTCTAACCAGCTGAGCTACGCCGCCAAAATCGATTGGGTAAGGCCCTACTTTTTAATTCATATGGGCCGCTGTTGTCAAGAAAAAATGTGCCTGCCCCGGTTATTTGCTCGTCATCAGTCCTTCCAGGTTGAAACCGAAGTGGAAGGAGAAGTGGCTTCCCGGCCGGTCGCCGATGGAAACGTTGACGCTCCAGCACTTCTGACGGTATTCCACGCTGTAGACCGATTCGAGAAAACCGGGGCGGTCGAAGGAGTAGCGGGTGGTATAGCCCAGGGTCCATGGGGTGAAATATTTGGTGGCGAGCTTCCCCTCCAGGTACTCCACCTGATTGCGGGCCATGCGGTAGCTCAGGGCGGCGCTGTTCCCCTGCTTGTCGTCCAACTCCACCCCCGGCGCTGCGCTGGAGAAACGCTTGTCGTAGAGGTTGTAACGGGCGTCGATGGTGAACTTTGCCTGGGGATGCAGCCAGGTCTCCGACTCCAGGGTCAGGTCGGTCCAGGGGCGGTTGGCGTCCACCATGGTCAGCAGGTCGCGCCGCGTGCCCCCCGCGCTGTACCCCTGGGTCAACCTGATGAGGGAGATGTCGCGATAGGTGGTGGTGTCGCCCGTCTGGAATTTGCCCCCCAGAAAACTGGTCACGGAGGCTGAGATGATGTTCTGCCCCACGAGGCGGTCGTTGTAGTCGTAGAAGGGGAGCCGGGACTGGTCGTGGTTCGGTGCGTAGGTGTAGGATAGCTCCGGGGTGATCTCATGGCGCAGTTTTTTGAGGGATGTGCCGCCTATGTCATAAACCCGGCTGAGGGATGTGGCGGCGCGGGCGCCGAATTCGGGCAGCAGGTCGCCGTCGTTTTCCTTTGTGGTGCCGCCGGGGCTGTCCTGGGTGGCGTAGCCGCGCACGTGCAGGCCGGCATAGGCCGAGGCGTTCAGGTAGCCGGGCAGGCCGGTCACGTAGGTGAGGCGCGGAAAGGCGGTCAGACGCTGGCCGGTGGGATCGACCTCGCGGTACAGGTTGGCGACGCTGGAGTCCAGGTCGAAATAGACCGGGGTCGACGGAATCTGCTGGCGGACCCCTGCCAGGGAAACCTCCGGGAGCGTCTGGAGGGTATGGCTGTTGTCCACGGCGTACAGGTCTTCGGCGAAGCGCAGGTAACCGGAGAGGGCGTAATTCTGCCAGGTTTTCAGGGCATTGACGACGGTGTCGTTGGACTGGCGGTTGTAGTCGCCGCTCTTTTCACCGAAATCCCCCTGGAAGCTCCGGTCGCTGTCCAGGTTGATATCCGCCCGCACGTTCATGGTTGGGGAGAATATTTCCTTGTGGTTGAGGTTCATCTGGCCCCGCCAGCGATCCTTCAAAAGGTCGTAGATCAGGTAGCCCCCGAAACGCCCTTCGCTCCCCCTGTTCCAGATATAGCGGTAATCAACCCCGGTGCCGACGCCGCGCTTGGTCTCGAAATCCAGGTCCAGCACCAGGTCCTGGCTGGGGGAGAGGACCAGGTAGAGCGGGATGTCCAGTTGAGCGCCGCGATTGCTGGAGTAGCCCATGCGGGGAAAGAGGAGCCCGCTCTTGCGCTCCCGCACCACCGGAAACGCCATCCAGGGGAGGTAGAGCACCGGCACGTCCTTGATGTAGAAGGTCACCCCCCGGCCGACGGCGTATCCCAGCAGGTTGACCTTGAGGTGGTCAGCGCCGAATTTCCAGCTTGGATCGGGGAGGTCGCAGGTGGTCAGTTCGGTGGTGGTGAGTTCCACCTCGTTGTCGTTGATCCGGGTGATCTTCTCGCCGACAAAGGTGACGTTGGACGTGGTGGAGTTGAGCACGCCCTTCTCCAGTTCACCCCGGCCGGTGTCCATATCCAGCTTGATGGAGTTCCCCCGCAGGGTCTCGTCCCCCTTGACGACGAGGACGTTGTCGGTGGCGTGCAGCACCCGGGTCTTGCGGTCGTAGGTCGCCTTGTCCGCCGTGAGGGTCATCCCCTGCCACCTGATGGTGACGTGCCCGGTGGCGGTGAACACCTCGTTGGCCGTGTCCTGGCTCATGCTGTCGGAGTTGATGGAGATGTTACCTTCGGTCGGCATGGGGACCGCCCCAAGGGACGGAGTCGTGGGGAGCACGACCAGGAAGATCAGCAGTATGAACAGGCGTGTGTGGGTCACTAGCCGCGTATCCCTTCAAAGTGTTGTCCGGTGAGCCACGCCTTGGTCTCGCCGACCGTGAACAGCGACCCGCACACCAGGATCAGGTCGTTCGCCCCCGCCTCGCGGCGTGCCGTTTCTATGCCGTTGCCGACGCTTCCGCAGACCGTGGCCCGGAAGCCGAGCCCGCCCAGGATGCCGGCCAGGGCGTCGGCATTCATCGCCCGCTCCACGGCAGGGGAGACGGTGTAGGCCTGGTGGACCTTGCCCGCCAGGGGAGCGAATATGGCCGGGACATCCTTGTCGGACATGACGCCGGTGACCAGGAGGAGCCGCCGGTAGTGGTAGTCGTCGAGCGCCTCGGCCAGGGCGGCGGCGCCGGCCGGGTTGTGGGCCCCGTCCAGCAGCAGGGGGGGAGGGCCCGGAATCAATTCCATGCGGCCGGGCCAGCGGGCGGCGCCGATGCCTGTCGTGAGGGCATCCGTGGTGATGGGTATTCCGGCGGCGCCGAGCACCTCGGCAGCAGCCAGGGCCAGGGAAGCGTTGTGCGATTGATAACGCCCCGGAATGCCGGGGACCAGGTGGGGCAGCTCCGTGCCGAGGCCGTAGTAGTCGAGGGAACCGTCGCCTCCCCAGGAGGCGCGAAAGTCATCCCCCTCGTGGATGAACCGGTTGCCCCCCCCGGCGCAGACCCGCCGGATCACCTCCAGGGCTTCGGACGGTTGACGGGCGGCGACCACCGGGGTCCCCGGTTCGGCGATGGCGCTCTTTTCAGCGGCGATGCGGGCGAGGGTTGCCCCCAGGTAATCGCAGTGGTCCAGGGCAATGGGGGTGATGACGGTCATCAGGGCGGGGATGACGGCGGTGGCGTCCGATCTCCCCCCCATGCCCGCCTCCATGACCGCCACCTCGGCCCGCTCCTCGGCAAAACAGAGGGCGGCCAGGGCGGTGACGATCTCGAAGAAGGTCGCCTCTGCCGGGGCCGCCGCCAGAACCGTGGCGAGGAGCGTTTCCAGGCGTTCCCGTGATTGTTCCTCGCCGTTGATGCGGAAACGTTCGCTGAAGTTTACCAGATGGGGAGAGGTGAACAGGGCGGTGCGCAGTCCCGCCGCGCCGAGTATGGCGGCGAGAAAGGCCGAGGTGGAGCCTTTGCCGTTGGTGCCGACCACATGGATGCTGCGGAAGGAGCGCTCCGGGTGCCCCAGGCGCTCCAGAATGAGCCGGACCCGGTCCACGCCGGGACGGATGCCGAAGCGCCGCCGGGCGTAGAGTTTCTCAAGTATGCCGGCCAGGGACATTTCAGGCGGCGGAGCGGTGGAGCATTTTCAGGATCGAAGCCAGCTTGGGGCGCATCTCCATGCGGGGGATGATCGCATCCACCATGCCGTGATCCAGCAGGTACTCGGCCCGCTGGAACCCTTCCGGCAGCTTCTGGCGGATGGTCTGCTCGATGACCCGGGGTCCGGCAAAGCCGATCAGGGCCTTGGGCTCGGCGATGTTCAGGTCTCCCAGCATGGCGAAGCTGGCGGTGACGCCGCCGGTGGTCGGATCGGTCAGGATGGAGATGAAGGGGATACCCGCCTGTTTCAGCTTGGCCAGGGCGGCCGAGGTCTTGGCCATCTGCATGAGCGACAGGATGCTCTCCTGCATGCGCGCGCCGCCCGAGGCGGAGATGATGAGCACCGGCTGGCGCTGCTTGAGGCCGCGCTCGATGGAACGGGTGATCTTCTCCCCCACCACGCTCCCCATGCTTCCCCCCATGAAGGCGAAATCGAAGCAGGCGACCTGTACGCCGATCCCCTCGATGGCTCCCTCGACACAGATGACGGCATCCTTCGACCCCCCCTTGGCCAGGGCGGCATCGATACGCTCCTGATAGCTCTTGGCATCCTTGAAGTCGAGGAAGTCCACCGATTTCATGTCGGCGTCGTACTCCTGCCAGGTTCCGTTGTCCAACAGTATCTCCAGGCGCTTGCGGGCCGGGATGCGGTAGTGGTGGCCGCACTTGGGACAGACGTTGAGGTTGGCTTCGATCTCTTTGCCCAAAATGGTTTCCGAACACCCCTGGCACTTGACCCACATCCCCTCGGGAACCTTGACCTTCTTTCCCGTGTGCTTTTCTATCCCTGCCTTATCCCGATTGAACCAGCTCATAGTAAACCTCGCGATCTGTTGAAAACGTACTGAAGTGAATGGGGGTGGTAGCAAAAATGCGCCGGCCTGTCAAGCGCGCATCTCAGGCTGGGCCGGGAGAAATGGCCCTTTTCAACTCGCCGACCAGCCGGCGCAGCTCGCTTTTCAGCGTGGCGCCGGAATGCTGTTCGAACAGCTTGACGATGGCGCTGCCGACGACGATGCCATCGGCCATGACCGCCACCCGGGCGGCCTGTTCCGGGGTGGAGATGCCGAACCCGGCCATGACCGGCAGGCGGATCTTCTTGCGCACCTTGGCCAGTTCGGTCGCCAGGGTGGCGGAGGTCTGCTGGCGCATGCCGGTGACCCCGGTGACGGTGACGTAATAGACGAAACCGCGCCCCAGCTTGTCCACGGTGGCGATGCGCGACTTGTCCGAGGTCGGGGTCAGGAGGAAGATGACGTTCAACCCGCTCGAAGCGGCATGGCGGAGAAACTCGCCGGACTCCTCGGGGGGCATGTCCACCAAAAGGACGCCATCCACGCCCGCCCGGGCGGCGTCGCGGCAAAAACGCTCGTAGCCGTAGGCATGGATGGGGTTGAGATAGCCCATGAGGATGATCGGTATGTCCTGTGAGGTCCTCACCTTTGTTACGGTGGCGAGAATCCCCTCCAGGGTGGTGCCGGCCGCCAGGGCGCGTTCGGACGAGAGCTGAATGGTCGGCCCGTCGGCCATGGGGTCGGAAAAAGGAACCCCCAGTTCGATGATATCCGCGCCGGCATCCGCCAAGAGGTGGATCGCCGCTTCAGTGGTGCCCAGATCCGGGTCGCCGGCGGTGATGAAGGTCACCAGCGCCTTGTCGTTATGTTCGCCCAGTGTGGCGAGTCGTTGGGTAAGTCGGTCCATGATGTTGCAGTCTCCGGGGTGGTATGCGACTATATTTTGAAACCGTTCATCTCTTTTTCCAGCAGGTCGATCTGCTTGGAAAGGCTGGTGACGGCCTGTTCCATGAGGTCGGCGGCCTTGGCGTTGGCGGTGGAGGAAAGCTGGATGTTGCCGACCGCCTTGAGGATCTGGGCGCTGTTGAGGCCTTGGGAACGGCAGGCATCGCGGATTTGATCGACCATGGAGGTCATGTCTTCGGTGGAACGGGCGATCAGGCTGCTGGCGCGGCTCTGTTCGCGGGTCGAGGTGCGCACGTGGACGGTCAGGTCATTCATGCACTCCACCGCCGATGAGATCAGGTCGCTCCCCTTGGTGTGTTCCCGGGCCGAGGTGGCGATATGACCGACCATCTCCTCCACGCTGGTCATGGCTTCCTTGATGCTCTGGCTGCCCCGCGCCTGTTCGACGGTGGCGCGGGCGATCTCCCGCGTCTGGATGCTGGCCTTCTGGACGCCGCTGACGATCTTTTCCAGGGCGGTGCCGGAACGCTGGGAGAGCTTCTCACCCTCCGAAATATAGTGCTCCGCCAGGCCGATCGCTTCGACCGCGCGCAGGGTTTCGTTCTGCACCCCCTTGATGACGGCGGCTATCTCCCGGGTGGAACTGCTGGTCCGTTCGGAGAGTTCGCGAATCTCGTCGGCCACCACCGCGAACCCCTTGCCGTGTTCTCCGGCCTGGGCGGCGATGATGGCGGCGTTGAGGGCCAGCAGGTTGGTCTGCTCCGCCACCTCGTCGATGACCGAGAGTATGGCGCCGATGTCGTTGGCCTTGACGGACAGGTTCTCGATGACCTCGGCGGTGATGTGGGACGAGCGGCGGATGTCCTGCATGCCGGCAATGGCCTCTTCCACCGCCTGCTTGCCGGTTTCTGCGTCGTTCTTGACCCCCTCGGAGATGGCCGAGGCGTCCATGGCGCTCTTTTCCACCTGCTTAATGGTGGCGTCCATCTCGGCGACGGAGGAGGCGGTGGTGCTGGAGGCGTCCAGCAGATTGGCGATGCTGACGTCGATCTCCTTGATGGAGGTGGCCATCTCGATGATCGACGAACTGACCTCGTTGACCGTAACCCCCAGCTTGTCGGCGTTTATGGCCACTTCCTCAATGCTGGCCGCCATCTCCAGGATCGAGGAGGAGGTCTCCGAGGTCGAGACGGCGAGCTTGTCGATGTCGGTGGAGATGTCCTGGATCGATATGTTGATGAGTTCCACCGCCTGGGAGGTCTCCGCGACCGTCTCCTCCTGGAGCTTGGCGGAGTTGACCACTTGGCGGGAGGCCTTCTCGATGTTGTTGTCGATGGAGGTGAGCTCATCGGAGGAGGTCGTGACCCGGGAAACCATGTTTTGCAGGTTCTCGGCCATGGTATTCATGGTTACGGCCAGGGCACCGATCTCGCCCCCGGCCTTGGTTTCGAGACGGGTGTCGAGCTTGCCGGCCGCCACGGTGCCGGCAAAAACAACGCACGCCCGCAGGGGTCTGGTGATGGACAGGGTGATCAGGTACGAGAGCAGGGCGATCAGGGAGATCACCACGAGACCGACGATGGCGGTCGTCATGATCTTGAGCGCGATGCTGGTAGCCACCCGTTGTTCGGCGGCGTTCACGTCACGGTGGAGGGTTTCCACCATGGCCGCGACGGTGGTGCTGAAGCTGTTGAAACGCTGCGTCTGAAGGCCGGTCATGAGGTAACTGGCCTTGAGCACGTCACCCTTTTCGGCGGCGGGCAGGACCTCGTTCAGCAGCGTTTTCTTGTAATCGGACCAGATGGTGTAGGCCTTGTTGATGGTCTCCCGTTCCTCGGACGAGTTCACCGACTTCTGGACAACGCCGAATTTGCTGTCGATATCACGGGTGAGTCGCTTCACGGTCGTAACGATCTTGTCGATGGCGGCGACATCGGTTTCCAGCATGAAGTTCTGCATCTCGTTGCTGATCTGGTAGAGGTCGGACTTGAGGAGGGCGATATTCTCGAGGGCGTTGTTGTTGGCCTGGATGGCCCGGTAGGTCGCTCCCCCGATCCTGACCTCGTTGAGGAGCAGGATGCTGAGAATGGCCACAAGCAGGATGCCGGAAAAGGCCGCCGTAGAGAGCAGCATCATCTTGGCGCGCAGGCTGAAACCGTTGCCGCTGGTCGGATTCAATGGGGTCTCCACGTTGTGCAGCTCCTTGCTCTGCGAAGTGTATGGTTGAAGCGCCAAGGGGATGTTCACGGTCCGCGGCCTTTTCGTCGGTTCGTGTCCCGTGCGGTTTGTCGTGGGACGTAGGAGTACGAACAAACCATACGGGGCACGCAATCACCGTGCGGCAGCCCGTGCGCATACAAGCAGCATGGGAAAAATCCGCACAACTATAGCAGAGCACGCGCTTTCATATCAAGCAAAAACGCCCGAAAACCGCTGCACGGCACGCTTCCGGCAGGTTTTCAGCGCAGGCCCCGCAGGAGGTCCCCGATGCGGTCCAGGTAGGCGCCGGGCCGGTATGCTTCCGGTAGGGAAAGGGTGCTGTCGCTGACGACCGGGATGATCATCTCCCCCAGGGGGGTGCCCAGGCGCAGGCGGGCCTCCAGGTGGTAGGGGATCTTGTCCGGGTCGGGCCGGCGCTTGAGGATCTCGATCAGGTCGTTGTAGCGTATCCGCACCGGAAGGCGCAGCTCCGCCTCCCCGCCCGCCGGAAAGGCGACGGTCTGCTGGAGACCGCCGGCGGCCAGCGGCAGGGCCATAACCTGGAGGTCGTAGCTATATCCCAAGAGCGAGATGTCGAAAGAGTTGGGGTTTGTAACCCCCAGGTAGCATTCCATGTCGAAGCCTGTGGTGTCCAGGCCGACAATATTCGTACGTTTGATTGCTACCTGGGGGTCCTTGACGAAGACGGCGCAGGCCGTCAACAGAAGAACCGTGATGAAAAGGGTGATGAGACGTCCCATGGCTGTCATCAGGGGGTTTTGGTGCCGGACTCTTCCATGGCGAGACGTTCGGTCTGGTGTTCCAGTTCGGCCAGCATTTCCTGGCGGACGTGCCGAATCTTTCTCAGATAGGCATTGGCCTGGGGGCCTTGGCCGCAGTAGAGTTTTTTGGCCCGTTCCAGGTTTCCCGCGGCGATTTCCAGCTTGGCGAACAGTTCGCGAACAGCGGCTTCGGCGCACTTTTCATCGTTCTCCATGTCCTGGGGGGTGTAGCCGTGGCTTCTGGCCCGCTGCGGCATGAGTTGCCACACGCCAAGCGCTCCCTTGGAAGAAACTGCCACCGCGGAGAGGCGGCTTCCGCCGGTCTCGGCCAGGGCGATCTCGGCCAGGTCGAAGGGCATGAAAGGTGTGCTGAGTGTTTTGGTAAAACAGAGGGCCGCCAGTTGGCGCGCCCGCTCGGGGGTTGTGCGGCGGGTGAAAGCGGCTTCTATGGCGCTGACCTGACGCTTGCGTTCGCTCATGGAGATGCCCTTCTCCAAGAGGCTCTTGATCTCCCGGTCCAGCGGAGATTCAATGGGAGTGGTGACGACAGCAGCCTGCGGCTCCGCTTTTTTGATCGGAGTGTTTTCGCAGCCTGCGAGCACCAGCAGGCATGTTAAGCAGAGTAGTTGTTTTCGCATAAGAAAGAGTGTGGTCGGTTGTATCGGCTTTGCCGGAATGGCGTACACGCCTGGAAGTGTTGTCGGGGGGCTCCGGCTGGGTGCTCCTTTCTCGTTGTAGTTACCCTGAAACGCCAAAGTCCCGGTTGGCCGGGACTTTGGTTCGTTGCTCAAGGTACGTACTACTTATACTTCATGATCGTAGGTTTGTCAAGTTGAGGGGGTACTGTTGAGCTATATCAGCATGTTATGCGCTGATTTAGTACGCATCCGGGCTTCCCAATACGTCCTCGTTGCTGACGGGTGCCCTGAAGATCCGGTATACCCAGATCTTGTAGGCGATGACGGTCGGGACGAAGATCAGCGCCACCACGGTCATGATCTGCAGGGTCAGCAGACTGGAGGAAGAGTTGAAGATGGTCAGGTTGGAGGCCGGGTCGATGCTGGAGGGGATCAGGTTGGGGAACAGCCCGGTCACGCCGGTAAAGACCACGAAGACAATGGTCAGGCACGAGAAGGTGAAGGCCTTGTAGCATTCGCCTTTTGCGGCGAAGAGTTTGACCAGGAGGAGCGAGACCACGGCAATGACCGGAATGATCAAGAGAACCGGTGCCTTGAGGAAGTTGCCGTACAGTTTGGTGGCCGGATAGGTGTAGCCTAAGAAGACGACCGCAACCACCAGGAGCGGCAGCCAGAGTTTGTTGGCCAGGGTGGCGGCCCGCTTGCTCAGGTCGCCGGTGGTCTTGATGGCGGCGTAGAGGGAGCCGTGCACGGCGAAGAGCAGGACGAACAGCACGCCGGTCACCAGGCCGTAGGGGTTGAGCAGGCCGAGCAGGGTCCCGTCATAGCTGAAACTGGTTGCGGCGAAATCGTTCTTCATGGGGATACCCTTGAAGATGTTGCCGAAGGCCACCCCGAACAGCAGGGCCGGGAGAAAGCTGAAAACGACGATGGCCGCGTCCCAGGCTCCCTTCCAGGCGGCGCTTTCCAGTTTGCCCCTGAACTCGAAGGAGACGCCGCGCACGATCAGGGAGAACAGGAGCAGCAGCAGGGCCGAGTACAGGTTGCTGAACATGAGGGCGTAGGTGGTGGGGAAGGCCGCAAAGGTGGCGCCGCCCGCCGTGATCAGCCAGACCTCGTTGCCGTCCCACACCGGGCCGACCGCGTTGATCAGGACCCGTTTCTCGGTATCGTTCTTGGCCAGGAACCCCGACAGGAGGCCGGTGCCGAGCACAAAGCCGTCGAGCATGAAATAGACCGCCCACAAAACTCCCCACAGTACGAACCAGATGCTCTGGAATACGGAGATGTCCATAGTTTATGCCCTCCCTTGAACGTTGATGATAGTGGAAAGATTCTTGTCCGGCCCTTTTTTGGCGTATTTGATCAGCAGAAAGATGTCGATGGCGCCAAGCAGGCCGTACAGGACGGTGAAGCCCAAGAGGGACAAGGCCACCTGGGTCGCGGAGACGGACTTGGAAACCGCGTCGGCGGTCTTGAGCACGCCGTAGACGATCCAGGGCTGGCGCCCCAGTTCGGCGACGAGCCAGCCGAACTGTTCAGCCAGGTAGGGGGCCGGGATGGCGAAGACCATGAGCGTCAGGAACCAGCGCTGCCGCTCCAGGTTCTGTCTGCGCGACAGGAGGATGGCTACCAGGCTGGCGAGGATCATGAAGCTGCCCAGGCCGACCATCAGGCGGAAACTGAGAAAGGTGGGGGTGACCATGGGACGGAGTTCCTTGGGGAAATCCTTGAGCCCCTTGATTTCGGCGTTCGGATCATGGAAGGCCAGCATGCTGAGGCCGTTGGGCACGCAGAGTGCCTCCACGGAGTTGCACTCCTGGGAGGCATTCGGCAGGATCAAGAGGTTCATGCCGACGCCCCGCTTGGTTTCCCATTGGGACTCCATGGCGGCGAACTTGGTCGGTTGGGTCTTGGCGATCTCCACGGCGTGGAAGTCCCCGGTCAGGGCGACGCCGAGGGAGGCGACAAAGGCCCAGACCGCGGCCAGCCTGAAGGAACGTTTGAAAAAGTCGTTCTCGTTGTTGCGCAGCAGATGCCAGGCGGAAACCCCCATAATGAGGAACGCGGCCAGGGCATAACCCGAGAGCAGGGTGTGGGTGAATTTGATCCAGCCGTAGGGGTTGGTGAGGACCGTCAGGAAGTTCTCCATCTCGGCCCGGTTGTTGCGCAGCACGTAACCGACCGGTTTCTGCATCCAGGCGTTGGCCAGGAGGATGATCAGGGCGGAGATGTTGGTAGCGACCGAGGCCAGCCAGATGGCGGTCAGATGGGCCTTCTTGGAGATTTTGTTCCAGCCGAAGATCCAGACGCCGATGAAGACCGATTCGAGGAAGAAGGCGAAGGTCGCCTCAATGGCCAGCGGTGCACCAAAGATATCGCCCACGTAGCGGGAATACTCGGACCAGTTCATGCCGAACTGGAACTCCATGGTGATGCCGGTCACGACGCCCAGGGCAAAGTTGATCAAAAACAGTTTGCCCCAGAACTTGGTCATGCGGAGCCACATTTCATCCCCGGTGGTCACATACTTGGTCTCCATCCAGGCGGTCAGGATCGAGAGGCCGAGCGTCAGGGGGACGAAAATCCAGTGGAACATGCCGGTTGCCGCGAACTGCAGCTGACTGAGGGTTAGTACGTCCATACTTCCTCCTTGCTAAGATAGTGGTGCTGTGAGGTGTTTCCTTGAAGCAAATCGTAATTTGGCGTAATCAAACTGTTATTTGTCAGTTTATAACTTTTTTTTTGAAATGCAATCCTTTTATGCACAAAAAGACCTGAATTGTCCTGTTTTGGGCAAAATTTTTTTGGCCGGGGCCGAAAGGACGAAGGCTACCCTTCGGCCAGCTCTTTCAGCGTGACCTTGTCAAGGATGCCCCGGACCTGGGATTGTACGTTCATCCATACCGGGTGCACGTTGCAACTGCTGCTGCGATCGCAATCTATTCCGTTGATGACGCACCTGTTGGGAATGATCGGGCCCTCTACGGCCTCGACCACGTCCAGGAGGGTGATCTTGTCCGCCGTGCGGCCGAGGATAAAACCGCCGCCGGTGCCGCGGTATGATTTTACCAGCCCGATTTTGCTGAATTGCTGGAAAATTTTGGCAAGAAAGGTAGGGGGGACGTCAACTGCCGCCGCGATGTCGCTCAGCAGGCAGACTTGATCGGTAGGGCGGGATGCCAGATAGACAATGCCGCGAATTGCATATTCACCCTTGCGGGTAAGTTCCATCATGGGATACAACCTCAAGAAGACTTTTTTTATCTTTTTATGGGTTTTTCCGTTGTTTGTCAACAGAATTTTTTACGGTCATTCCGGCGGGGCTGCTCGTGCCCTGCGCGGCTGCCGAGTCGGGGTCAGCGACCGAGCATGATGCCCAGCTCTTCGGCGGTTTGCACGATCTCCCCGGTGGGGTCCACCAGCTTCAGGTCGCGGACGGCATCCTCTATGGGGACCGAGGTGATGGCGCGCCCCTTCAGGCAGGCCATGCGCCCGAACTCCCCGGCGGCCACCATCTGCACCGCCTTGGTGCCGAAGCGGCTCCCCAGGGCCCGGTCGAAGGTGGTGGGGGACCCGCCCCGTTGCAGATGCCCCAGCACGGTGACGCGCACATCCATATCCAGGCACTGTTCGATGCGCTTCGCCACGAACTGCCCGATGCCCCCCAGGCGTTCGATGGCCTGGCGTTCATCCGCCTCGTGGGCCACGACCCTGCTGCCGCCTGCCGGGAAGGCTCCCTCGGCGACCACGACGATGCTGAAACGGCTGCCGCGGGCCGAGCGGCTGGTGATGGCGGAGCAGATGCGGTCGATGTGAAAGGGGATCTCCGGGATGAGGATGACGTCGGCGCCGCCGGCAATGCCCGATTCCAGGGCGATCCAGCCGGCATAGCGTCCCATGACCTCCAGGATCATCACCCGGTGATGGCTCTCGGCGGTGGTGTGCAGCTTGTCCAGGGCGTCGGTTGCCGTTTCCAGGGCGGTGTTGTAGCCGAAGGTGAAATCGGTTTCCCGCAGGTCGTTGTCGATGGTCTTGGGCACCCCCACCACCGGCACCCCCTTTTTGCCCAGCTCCAGGGCGATCTTGAGGGAGCCCTCGCCCCCTACGGTCACCAGGGCGTCGATACCGAGGGTCTTGATGTTTGCGACGACCGCGTCGGAGCGATCGGCGTGAACGATGATACCGTCCTGTTCCACCGGATAGGAGAAGGGGTTGCCGCGGTTGGTGGTACCCAGGATGGTGCCGCCGCGGGGGAGGATGCCGCGCACGCTTTCCAGGGTGAGCGGCGCGCATTTATCGAGGTTCAGGAGGCCGTCGAAACCGTCCTCGATGCCGATAACCCGCCAGCCGTGGCCGATGATGGCGCTCTTGACCACGCCGCGGATGACGGCGTTCAAGCCGGGACAGTCGCCGCCGCCGGTCAGGATGCCAATGGTTTGCGTCATGGGGAACCTCCCGGCAGGTTGTTGAAAAACAGCCATCTCGCCGCCTCCTCGAAAGTCCCTTTGTGCGGCGTAGCGCTGCTACGCCTCCGCGGGACTTCCTCCGGGGGCGACGATCTGACTGTTTTTGAACAACCTGGTTAGATTGTTTCACCCTCCGGCTCGGGCGGGGCGGTCACCTTCTTCTTGCCGAAGATGAGGGCCACCCAGATGCTGATCTCGTACATCATGTACATGGGAAGCATAATGACGAACATGGTGATCAGGTCGGCGTGGAAGGCGGCTACGATAGCGCTGGCCAGGAGGGCGTATTTGCGCTTGGGGGCCAGAATTTTGTAACTGACGATGCCGAAGCGGGACAGGATCAGGGTCAGGATCGGGAGTTCGAAGATCAGGCCGAAAATCAGGATGAGCCGCAGGCAGAAGTTGATGTAGGCACTGATGTTGAACCAGCTCTGCAACCCTTCGGCCTCGTAGGAGAGGGAGAAGTTGATGATGACCGGCCAGATCACGATGAGGAAGAACAGGGCGCCGACGCAAAAGGTTATCGTGGCTGCGGTGATGAAGGGGATCACCATGCGCCGTTCCTTGCGGGTGAGCCCCGGCGCGATGAACATCCAGAGTTGCAGGAAGACCACCGGCAGGACCAGCACGAACCCGAGCAGCATGGAGATCTTGCACTGGATGAAGAACGGCTCCAGGGGGGCGCTGTAGTTGAGCGGGCGTTTCTTCTCCGGGGCGTTGATCTCCTGGTCCAGCTTGTAGCGGGTATAGAGTTGGGGGGCGCGTTCCTTGACCTTGGCATAGACCATCTTCTTGATCTCGGTCAGGTAGGTCTTGCCGGTCAGGGGCTTTTCCACGAAGGTGAGGACCGGGCCGGAGAAATTCCAGGCCACGCCCATGCCGATAACCACGGCGACGACGATGATTACCAGCCGCTTGCGCAGTTCAACCAGATGTTCAATAAAGGGGGCAACTTTTTCTTTGTCATCGCTCATGGGGTTCTTTCCTACCACAGGGCCACGCGGTTGCGCAACCGCTTTTTGCCGGGCGGGCCGGGCGTCAGGCCGACCCGCGGATGCCGGTAAACCTGGTTACGACTCTTTCTGGGGGGGAAGCTCGGCGGTATCCTTGCCGTCGGCGGCCTTCCTGAAGTTGCTGATGGCCTTGCCGAAGGAAGTGCCGATTTGCGGCAGTTTCCCCACGCCGAATACCAGCATCACGATGGCCGCGATAATAATCAATTCCGGGGTGCCAAAACCAAACATAATCTGTGATCTCCTTTGTATCGGTTCATTACGGCGCAGAAGGCCCCTGGAGAAAGGAGGAATAGCTCCATGGGCCTTCGTGCTGCACGGATTTTTCCGGGGCGGCGGCCTTGTCCCCGGTTGGGCGGACGCCTCTGTCGCCCCTGTTGAACGGTGTGGATTATTGAGCAAAGCGCTAGTGCAAAACGCGGCAATGTTATACGAAGGGCATCCGCAAATCAAGCGGCATTGTCGGCGCATTCAGACCTTGAGGGGCGGTAGCGCCCATGACCAGCCGGAGCGGTAACCGCGGGATCAGCGCCGTTTCCTGCCGCTCCGGCCTTTTCCCTTGCCCGTGCCCGTGCCGGGCGCAGCCCCCTTGGGTTCTGCGCCGACGCCCCGTTTGGGGCCGCTCACCCGTTTGCCTTTGATCGGTATCCGCGGGTACTCCTCGGCCGGCCCGGCGCCGGCCGTGACCTTGGGCGGCGCGGAGGGGGTGTGGGCCGCCAGGGTGAACTCGATGCGCCGGGTGGCCGGGGTGACCGCCGCCACCGTGACCCGCGCCTTGTCGCCGATGCGGAAGACGCGCCGCAGCCGGTTGCCCACCAGGGAGTGCTGCTTCTCCTGAAAGGTGTACAGGTCGTCGTCCAGGGTGGAGATGTGCACCAGCCCCTCCACGAACAACTCCTCCAACTCCACGAAAAAGCCGAAGCCGGTCACCCCGGTGATATAGCCGTCGAACTCCTCGCCCAGATGCTGTTGCATGTACTGGACCTTCTTCATCTCCACCACGTCCCGCTCGGCCTCCATGGCCACCCGTTCCCGCTTGCTGGTATGCTCGGCCGTCTCGCCCAGGTGTTCGGTGGCGATGGCGAGCTGTTTGCCGCGGCGCTTGTCCTCTTTCTTCTCGTCCAGGGCCAGGATCGCCTTGAGGATGCGGTGCACCACCAGGTCGGGGTAGCGCCGGATGGGGGAGGTGAAGTGGCAGTAGCAGGGGGAGGCCAGGCCGAAATGCCCCAGGTTCTCGGCGGCGTAGCGGGCCTGCTTCATGCAGCGCAGCAGGGCGTAGTTGAGCATGCGCTCCTCGGGCCGCCCCTCGGCCTGGGCCAAAAGGCGCTGCAACTCGGCGGGGTTGACCCGGTCCTCCACCAGGGCGAACTCGTAGCCGAACCCGTAGATGAACTCCTGGAAGTCGTGGAGCTTGGCCGGGTCCGGGTTCTCGTGGATGCGGTAGAGGAACGGGAGCTCCCGGGAGGTGACGAAGGCGGCCACCGCCTCGTTGGCCGCCAGCATGAACTCCTCGATCAACTGGTGGGCCAGGTTGCGTTCGGCCCGGACGATCCCCTCGGTCCTGCCGGTCAGGCCGATGATGATCTCCGGCTCGGGCAGGTCGAAGTCGATGCTCCCTCGCTTCTTGCGCATGGCCATCAGGATCAGGGCCAACTCCTTCATCTCGCCCAGCATGGGGGCCAGGGGGCGATGCTTGTCCGTCACCTCCGGGTCGTTGTCCACGATGATCTGTTTGACGATGGTGTAGGTCAGGCGGGCGGTGCTCTTGATGACGCTGGGGTAGAAGGCGCTCTCCACCATGCGGCCGGTGGCGTCGAAGAGCATCTCGGCCGTCATGGTCAGGCGCTCCACCTGGGGGTTGAGGGAGCAGATGCCGTTGGAGAGCCGTTCGGGCAGCATGGGGATGCAGCGGTCCGGGAAGTAGACCGAGGTGCCGCGCAGGTAGGCCTCCCGGTCCAGGGGGCTGCCGGGCGTCACATAGGCGGAGACGTCGGCGATGGAGACCCACAACCGGAAATTGCCCCCCTCACGGCGCAGGGCGACGGCGTCGTCGAAGTCCCGGGCCGTCTCGCCGTCGATGGTGACGGTGGTCATGCCCCGCAGGTCCACGCGCCCCTTCAACTCCCCTTTGCTCACCGCCTCGGGTACGGCGTCGGCCTCGGCCAGCACGTCCGGGCCGAACTCATGGGGCAGGTCGAAGCGGCGGATGACCGACTGGACCTCCACCTCCGGGTCGTCGGGCCATCCCAGGATCTCCACGATGCGCCCCTCGGCCGGCCGGCCGCCGATCGGGTAGGCGGTCAGTTCGGCCACCACCTGCTGGCCGTCCTCGGCCCTGCCGCGCCCCTTGGGGGGGATGACGACCGCCAGGTTGAGGCGCTGGTCGTCGGAGATGACCACCGCGCCGCGGCGGCTCTCCTCGAAACGTCCCACGATCCGGGTGGTGGCCCGTTCCACCACGTTCACGATCCGCCCGTCCAGCTTGCTGCCGCCCATGCGGCTCTGATTGGCGGTTGCCTCCACCAGGTCGCCGTGCAGGGCATTTTTCATGAACTTGGCCGGGATGAAGATATCCTCGCCGCCCTCCTCGGGCGCAACGAAGCCGTAGCCGTCGCGGTGGACCGAAATCCGGCCGCGCACGGTTTTAACCTGGCCCGGCAGGACGTAGCTGTTGCCCCGCAGGCGGGTCACCTCGCCGTTATCCGCCATCTCCTCCAGCAGGTTCTTCAGTTCGCGCTTCAGGTGGCGGCCGCCGAAGTCGCGCAGCAGGGTCGAGAAAAGGACCGCCCCCCCGTATTCCTTGAGGAGCGCCAGAATTTGTTTTTTTGAAACCGTCATAAGTATATCCCATCGTAGTGTGGTAGTTCGTGCGTTATGGGCCGCATGATATGCTTTTTTCCCGCAATTTGCGATACTTTCCTGCGGTTTACCCCCCGGGAACGTCGCTCTGCCCCACCAGCCCGCTCATTTTTTTCCTTCCCGGTCCGGCGGAGTGGGGTAGAATAGGGAGTATGAAATGACACGTTCAGGGAAAGGAGTGGATGGGATGAAAGCGATACGCGTTGCTCAATTCGGGCCTCCCGAGGTCCTGGCGCTGCACGAGGTGGCCGACCTGGAGCCGGGGCCGGGTCAGGTGGTGGTGACGGTCAAGGCTGCCGGGGTCAACCCGGTGGATACCTATATCCGTTCCGGCCTGTACCAACACGCCGCGGCACCCCCCTATACGCCGGGGATCGACGCCGCCGGGGTGATCGCGGCGGTGGGGCCGGAGGTGAAGCATCGCCGGGTGGGGGACCGGGTGTACGTGGCTTGGTCCGTCTCCGGCACCTACGGGGAGCAGGTGCTCTGCACCGAGTTCCAGACCCACCCCCTGCCCGAGGGGATCACCTTCGGCCAGGGGGCTGCCATCGGGGTCCCCTACGGCGCGGCCTATCGCGCCCTGTTCCAGCGGGCCCACGCCTGTGCCGGCGAAACGGTGCTGGTGCACGGCGCCAGCGGCGGGGTGGGGCTCGGCGCGGTGCAGCTCGCCCGGGCCGCCGGGTTGCGCGTGATCGGCACAGCCGGCACCGAGCAGGGGCGGGCGCTGGTGCAGGCCCAGGGAGCCCACCAGGTGCTAAATCACCACGAGCCGGGCTATCTGGACAAACTGGCCGACCTGACCTGCGGTAAAGGTGTGGATGTGATCCTGGAGATGCTGGCCAACGTGAACCTGGCCAAGGACCTGACGGCGCTGGCCACGGGCGGCCGGGTCGCGGTGATCGGCAGCCGGGGCCGGATCGAGATCGACCCGCGGGACGCCATGGGGCGGGAGGCCTCGATTCTGGGCGTCACCCTGTATAACGCCACGCCCCAGGACCTGGCCTCCATGCATGCAGCATTCGTGGCCGGCCTGGAAAACGGCACCCTGCGGCCGGTGGTGAGCAGGGAACTCCCCCTGGCCGAGGCGGCGGCGGCCCATCATGCCGTCATGGAGGCCAGCACCTTGGGCAAGATCGTGCTGATCCCCTGACACAAGTTTAAGAGGTTGTTGAAAAACAGCCATCAGGCCTTCGTCCTCAAAAGCCCTTTCGTGCGGCGTAGCGCCCCTCATCCTATCCTTCTCCCCCGGGGAGAAGGGATACCGTTACCCTCTCCCTCCGGGAGAGGGTGGCCAAAGGCCGGGTGAGGGCCTCCTCATGGCTTGTCTCGCGGGTGCGACGCTCTGACTATTTTTGAACAACCTGAGTGTTTCGATAGCTCTTAGAAGATGAATGGAATGAAACGGGGCGGCCGGAGGGGAGGGGGCGTCAGAACCCGCAGCCGCCCCCCTGCTTCTGATGGTACTTCTGGTGGTACGCCTCCGCTTCCCAGAAGGTGGTGGCGGGGACGATCTCGGTCACGATCCTGCGGCGCAGCCTGCCCGAAAGGTCGAGGCGCTCCAAGGCAGCCTCGGCGGCCTGGCGCTGTTCCTCGGAATGGTAGAAGATGGCCGAGCGGTACTGATCGCCCACGTCCGGCCCCTGGCGGTTCACCTGGGTCGGGTCGTGGCACTCCCAGAACAGGTCCAGGAGCCGGTCGTAGGTTGTCAATTGGGGATCGAAGGTGATCTCCACCGCCTCGGCATGGCCGGTGGCATGGCTGCACACATCGCCATAGGTAGGGTTTTCGGTGCGGCCGCCCGTATAGCCGACCCTGGTGGCCACGACGCCGGGCGCACCCATGAAGGCGTCTTCCACGCCCCAGAAACAGCCGGCGGCAAAGGTTGCTTTCTCCATGCGGGCCTCCCAAAAGAAAAGGGGGCCGAAGCCCCCTTGATTGTCTCTGTCTACATATCCAGCTTTTCCATCTCTTCCGCCGAGATGTCGAAGTTGGCGTACACGTTCTGCACGTCGTCGTTGTCCTCCAGCTTGTCCATCAGCTTGAGCATGGTTTCGGCGTGCCTCCCCTCCAACTCCACCTGGGTCTGGGGGATCATGGTGATCTCGGCGCTGACCATCTTGAAGCCCTTGGCCGCCAGGGCCTCCCTGACCTCGATGAACGAGCCCGGCTCGGTCATGACCTCGATCTGGTCGTCCTGCTCGGCCACGTCGTCCGCGCCCGCCTCGATGGCGGCCTCGAACAACTGCTCGAAATCCACCGAATTGTCATAGACGATCAGCCCTTTTTTGCTGAACATCCAGGCAACGCAGCCCGCCTCGCCCATGTTCCCGTTGTTCTTGGTGAAGATGCTGCGGATATCGGAGACGGAACGGTTGCGGTTGTCGGTCAGCACCTCCACTAGCACCGCCGCCCCGCCGGGGCCGTACCCCTCGTAGACGATCTCTTCGTAGGTAACCCCTTCCATCCCGCCGGTACCCTTCTTGATGGCCCGGTCGATGTTGTCCTTGGGCATATTCTCGGCCTTGGCCTTATCGACCGCGGTCCGCAGGCGCGGGTTACCGTTGGGGTCGCCGCCCCCCAGTTTGGCGGCAACGGAGATCTCCTTGATCAGCTTGGTGAATACCTTGCCCCTTTTGGCATCCGCTGCGCCCTTTTTGTGCTTGATGGTGCTCCATTTATTATGACCTGACATCCTTCCCACTCCTTCGAAAAAATGTGGTGTAGCTTTTTTTGTTGCTATAAAAAGTGACAGACATTAGCATGGCGACCACGCTACTGTCCAGAGGGAAAAACTGCACAAAGGGGGCAAAAATATGATGACAATCATATGTTACCTCAGACGATTCGGGCTCCTGTCGCTTGTCACGGTGGCGCTTTTGGCCGGCTGCGCTGGGGTGGATTCCAACACCCGCGACGATGCCTCCACTCTTCCCCCGATCCTGACCCTGGACGAGGTCATCCGTCCGTACATTAAGATCGGCAGGATTCAAATCACCCGCGAGGTGTTCAAAACCGACGCCCTGAACAATACCGACGTCTACGACTGGGGCACTGCGGCCCTGCGCCGGGAGGCGGCCAAGATGGGGGCGGATGCCATTATCTTCCCCGAGATCAACGGCTCCTATATCATGTCGGTTGTGATACCCTCAACCGAGTACCGCGCCACCGGGGTGGCGATCAAGTTCAAATAAGGATTGACAGGCCTGAGCTAATTTTATATAAGAAACGTCCACATTTCATCGTGGCGACGTAGCCAAGTGGTAAGGCAGAGGTCTGCAAAACCTTTATTCGGCGGTTCAAATCCGCCCGTCGCCTCCAAACAAATTCAAAGGGTTAGCCTGATCGGCTGGCCCTTTTTTTGTTTGTTGCGGGACGTTTTGTGGAACAACAAAACCCCTGCCTGATGGTTGTAGCTTATCTGATTATTTGACGCTGTAGCAAAACGACACAAACCGAGGCATCTGGAACTATTCCGGGTGCCTTTTTTCGTGTGATAACGGGTTGTTTTGCAAGAGCGCCCGGAATGGTAATTTTATTAACATTTTTGGAATAGTGTTAATATTTTTAACATATTGATATTACAGTTGAATTGTGGATTTTTGTGGCGTAAATGTATTTCTAATAATTCTCAATTACCGATAACCGGATCATGCATGGCGAGAAATGACAGTTTTTTTGAGACATTGATAAAAACGCCTTGGTGGGTAAGCGCAACACTTCTGGTGTTTGGGAATATAGTAATACGTACCGCCATTCCCGCGTGGTTTTCAGGGGGCAGGACCCCGGGGCCGTTAGGAACGGCGATGCAAGGTGCGGCAGCACAAGCAGCGCCCACTATTGCAAATTATTTTTCAATGGTGATTATATGTGCAATGATTTTCTCGTTGATTCGAGAATGGTTTTTGCACCGGGGAACATCCAAAAATTACGACCTGCCGTACAAGAGCCGAGAAATCCTCTTTACCCCTGCCGAATTGAATTTCCTGAATACCTTGCAACAATCACTGAACAAGAATTACCAGATTTACGGCAAGGTGCGCTTATGCGACATCATTGAGCCAAAGAATAATCTGGACAGCAGAACGCAACAGAAGGCCTTTAACAGGATCAGCAGCAAGCATGTGGATTTTGTGATCTGTAATGCTCGGAGCCTTGCCATTGAAATGGTCATTGAGCTTGATGACCGTACCCATGAGCAAAAGGCTCGGAGAGCAAGAGATGAGTTTTTGGACGCAGCGCTGGAAGCGGCAAATGTTCCGATAGCACGGTTTCCGGTTAAGCGGGCATATACCTTGCGGGAGCTTCAAACCAAACTGGGGAATTTTGTCATTTCAACGCAAGCGCCGGTCGAGGAAGAAGCTGTAAATGTAGCAGGGTCTAAGCCAGTGAAGGTAAAACCGGCACCGTCGAGTGATCTTGAAAGATGTTCCGCGTGTGGAAGCGAAATGAAGGTGAGGGAGAAGAAGTCAGGAGATGAGGCAGGAAAGAAATTTTGGGTGTGTACCCGGTATCCTGAATGCAGGAATGTTGGACCATATGTGGAGCCAAAATGGTTTTAAATCCATTAAGGTTCTTATGATGGGTCACGTCTCCAATTTTGAATTTTGGAGACCCGACCCTTGAGGCTTGCACCAAAAAAACGGGAGTACGGAATATGGTCACACCTGAGCGCATCCGAGAAGCTGGTGAATTTGTTGAATGGTTACGTCAATCCATTCATGAACAGCAACTACCTTCAAACAACCGAGTTAGAGCCGCCGCCCCATGCTATGCCATTGCTCAAGACCACCATCACTCAATAGTTCTCCTCATTGAAAATAGACTTTACGCCTCTAGCTTTGCGCTCATCCGCCTTGAATTTGAAGCATATATCCGTGGCCTCTGGCTTTCGCAATGTGCAACAGACGTGAGAGTTGATAGATTTATATCGGGCAAAAAATGCAAATTTCTAGAAACCAATAGTCTGATTTCCGACATTGAGAAAAATTATAAAGAGAACGAGAAAACGCTATCTAAAATAAAAAAACAAGGATGGGACTCTATGTGTGCTTACACCCACACCGGAGGCATCCACGTACAACGCTGGAACACAAGTGAAGCAATAGAACCAAATTACTCTAAAGAAGAGGTCGAGGAGGTTCTAAATTTTTCAGAAATGTTCGGAGCGTTGGCAACTATAGGAATTGCCGAGTTAGGTGGCCTTGAAAATATTGCACGCAAAGTTTTTGAAAAAATAGAAAGCATGTCCGTAAATTAACTAACCACTTAAATGAGGGACTGATTATGGCATAACCATCGGCAATACCTGTCAAATTAGTGCCACAGCCACGTTGGAGGGAGATAGCATGTCAACAACCTTAGACATCTGTATCAAATTCGGCACAGTTGCTATTGCAACATTAGGTTTCTTCCTTGGATACCTGCAATACAGAAAGGGGCAAAGGTGGAAACAATCCGAATTTGCGTCAAGAGAAATAGATAAATTATTATCGAATGAGGTTTTGGTGTTGGCTTGTCAAATGCTAGATTGGGAACATGGGAAATCAAAAGTACCTGCGAAGTTTAAGGATACAAGAAACGGAAAGGAAGATTTTGAATATCACTGGTCTAGGTATGAGAGAGCTATGCATGCCAGTATCGAGGGACCAGATGGTCTAGGGTATAGTGAAGACGAGAGGTATTGCAGAGTAATTTTTGATGATCTTTTTACATTTTTCTATCTAATGAATCACTATATTTCGGTTGATCTTATTCGAATTGAAGATATTAGGCCAGTTGAATATTGGACAGATCAGATTTTCGGGTCCGAACTCACTAACAACAAGGGGCTATTCACACCATACCTAGAAAAGTTTGGATATTCCGGCGTTATTCAACTTCATCAGAGGTTCAAATCTAAATGAAATAAGCCCCAATCAGCCGGTTGGACGCCGCCAGCCCGAAAAAGCCGGGCTCGCAGGTCAACCGGGCACCACGTTGTGCAACAAGGAATGAATATGAATGATTTCATCCTTTCGATTTGGATAAGGTTGAAAGAAATGCCACTTATGCAGCCTTCTATTAAAGACCTGGCATCGTAAGCTTCCCTGTCAAGTGGACAGATTTAAGATGACTTAAGAGAGGTCAGGTCTCCAATCTTCAATTTTGAATTTTGTAGGACTGCCCCTTGCGGGTTGCTCTGACAAGCCAATTTAACATTTCCAGATATTTGCCGTTGAACTACGGAAAGGAGCTAAACCATCGGATGGCTACCCTCATTCCTGCTTTAAGCACCTGCTTAAAGAAAATGACGCAAGGGGAAAAACGTTTTGCCGGCCGGCTTGAGAGCAAGCTGGATGACGACTATCTCTGCTGGTACAACGTGCCCATTGGCCGGTCAAGCCGCTATCCTGATTTCATTATTCTGCATCCGCAACGGGGGATTATCGTTCTTGAGGTCAAGGACTGGCGGGTTGATTATATTCAGGAGGCCAGCCCGACAAGTTTCAAGCTGCTGATCAATGACGCCGTCAAGGACGAAAAGAATCCTTTTGAACAGGCCCATGAGTATATTACCGAGATTATAAATATCCTTAAGCGTGATCCGCAGTTGGTGTGCGCGGAGAACGGCAAGCTGCTTTTCCCCTGGACGTGGGGTGTTGTCCTTACCAATATCAGCCGCAAGGTTTTCGACCTGCACGAGATGGATAATGTGATTCCGTCCCATAGGGTGATTTGTCAGGATGAAATGCTCGATACGATTGACCCCTTGGCGTTTCAGGAACAGCTTTGGGGGATGTTTACCTACCACAACAAGGGGATGTTGACCCTTCCACAGATAGAACGTGTCCGCTGGCATCTCTTCCCTGAAATACGCATTCCTTACAAACAGGCATCTCTTTTCGATTTCCAGGACGACGCAGATATAACACCACCGGATATTATCAAGGTGATGGATTTGCAGCAGGAACAACTTGCCCGGAGCCTGGGGGAAGGCCACAGGGTGATTCATGGCGTGGCGGGTTCCGGCAAGACGCTGATCCTGGGGTTCAGGGCGGAGTATCTGGCGCAGGTCTGTTCACGGCCGATTCTGATTCTTTGTTACAACAAGGTTCTTGCCCGGCGTCTGGAAGAGTGGATGGAATCAAAGAGACTCGAGGCAAAGGTGCAGGTGCGCCATTTCCACAAGTGGTGCCGGGACCAGTTGAACGCTTTCCATGTGGTGCTGCCGGCAAAAGGTCTGAGCGACGATGAATTTAGCGATGAGTTGGTGGATGCGGTAATTCGCGCGGTGGATAGCAAGCATATCCCGGCAGGCCAGTATGATGCGGTGTTGATTGACGAGGGGCACGATTTTCGACCGGAGTGGTTGAAGCTCATTGTGCAGATGGTGAATCCGCGCTCAAATTCCTTGCTGGTGCTGTACGATGATGCACAGTCGATCTACAACAAGAAGAAACGTGGGTTCAGCTTTAAGAGTGTCGATATTCAGGCGACGGGGCGCACAACGATCCTAAAGGTGAATTATCGAAATACCAAGGAGATTCTTGATTGTGCGACGCGGTTTGCCCAGGGGCTTCTGATAGCGCAGGATTCGGACGATGATTCAATCCCGCGTATTGCGCCGATTTCAGGCGGTGAGAGCGGGGAAAAGCCGATCTTGATCAAGCTGCCGACCTTGAGGGATGAGGTGGATTATATTGTCGCCAAGCTGAAAGAGGCGCACCAGCAGGGACACAAATGGAAAGACATGGCGGTTTTATTCCGGCATTGGAAGCCAATGGGGGAAGATTTGCGCAAGGCCCTATATGAGGCCCGGATTCCCTTTGGTGGGAAGGAAACGATTCTGTTTGGAGACAAGGCAAAGAGGGTGTCGCTTTTGTCGTACAACAGCAGCAAGGGTCTTGAGTTTCCCCTCGTGGCGATTCCGGGGGTTTGTTTTCCGTCAGAGGAATCAAAGACGGATGAGGCAGAGGCGCAGCTTCTGTATGTGGCTATGACGCGGGCGACGAAACAGTTGATTATGACGGGTGAGTGATCGTATTTTCTAGACCCCGTGTTACTTTGAAAGAAACCAAAAAGGCCTGTCTCCTTTGCATGGAGGCAGGCCTTTTTTTATAACCATGGTGTCGCGAAAGACTACAGCCCCTTCAATTCCTTGCCGGGGGTGAACTTGCCGCTCTTGGAAGCCGCAATCTTGAGCGGGGCTCCCGTCTGCGGGTTACGGCCTTCCCTGGCTGCCCTGGCGGACACCGAGAAGGTGCCGAAGCCAACCAGCGCAACCTTGTCGCCGGCCTTGAGGGCTTTCGTTACGGCCCCGGTGAAGGCGTTCAGCGCTTCGGCGGCCTGGGCCTGTGTCAGTCCCGCTTCCTCTGCTATCTCTTTTACCAATTCTGCTTTGGTCATGGTCATCCTCCAGTTTTTGTCGTTTGCCCGAGAGTGGGCGTTTGGAGAATATAACCCGAGATGCTGTGCGGCTGCAAGGGCAATTACCGGCGTTTCACATTCTTTTCTCCGGTAGTTTTCCGCGGCGTTCCACTCGATACTGTTTTTCCCAACGAGCCGCCGGGCCATTTCCGCGGTGATCTACGCCCGCTGCGGGCCGTAGGCCGCCATGATGATATCGACGGCGCGTGCGGTAACCGCCCTGATTTCCTCATTACTTGCCTCGCAGGGACGCGAAGCGGGAAGCATTCAGGGGTTTGGATCGAGTTTGTGACGAGACGTGCTTTTTGACGTCCTATTCTTTCCGCTCTGCCCCGGAAGCGCCCCCGGTTCCATACGGGGGTGGGCGGAAATCCCGGGAGTCCGTGAGCACCTGGCGTAACGACGAGAGGGTGTAGGGCTTCTGGATGAATCCCGCCAAACCCAGACCGGCGAATTTCCGGGCGATGTCGTGCACACTGTACCCACTGGACATGATCACCTTTACCTTCGGGTCGAGCTTGCGCAACTCCCTGAAACAGTGCTCGCCGTCCAGGTGGGGCATGGTCAAATCCAGGATGATGCCGGCCACTGCCGGATTCTCCTTGAAAGCTGCCAGCGCTTCGGCGCCGTCGTCGGCGGTAACGACCGTATAGCCGAGCAATTGCAGCATTTCCCTCCCGATGTCCCGGACATCTTCTTCGTCGTCCACCAGCAGTACGGTTCCGTCCCCCTGGAAATCTGCTTCCTGCCGCTCAGCGGGCGCATATCCCGCCTGCTCTCCGGCGGCGGGCAGCAGGATTCTGAAGATGCTCCCTTTTCCCGGTTCGCTGTAGATCTGGATTGATCCCTTGTGGCCGTGGACTATCCCCTGTACCGTGGCCATGCCCAAGCCCCTCCCGGTAAATTTGGTCGTGAAGAATGGATCGAATATCTTTGCCTTGGTCTCCCTGTCCATACCGCAGCCGGTGTCGGTTACTTCCAGGTACACGTAGAGGCCTGCGGCAATGTTGTCGCTCAACCAGGCGCCCCGCAAGTAGCCTTGATCGCAGTTCTTCCAGCCGGTGCCGATGGTGATGCTGCCGTCGTGGTCGCCTATGGCTTCCGAGGCATTGATGACGAGGTTCATGACCACCTGGCGGATCTGGCCCGCATCGGCGGTCACCCTGGGGAGCGGGTTGGTCGGCTCGAAACGGAGTTGGACGTTTTTGGGGATGGCGGCCTCGATGAGCGGCCCAATATCTTCAACCAGCCGGTTGAGATCAACCGGCTCGACAACGAAATTTCCTTTGCCGGAATAGGCGAGCATCTGCCTGGCGAGCTCGGCGGCGCGTTGTGCCGATTGTTCTATTCGCTTCAGGTTATCGCGGACCGGTGAGTCGGGATTCAGGCGCAACATGGCGAGTTCGGTATATCCGATGATCGATGTCAGGATATTGTTGAAGTCATGGGCAATTCCGCCGGCCAGCACTTCGAGGCTCTCCAGCTTCTGGGCGTGCAGCAGTTGGCGTTCGAGATTCAGGCGATTTTCTTCGGCCTGTTTCAGGTCGGTCAAGTCCGTGAACATGGCGAAAGAACCCTGGAAACGGCCTTCGTCGTCCAATATTGGCGTTGCCGAGACGAGCAGCCAAATAGACGAGCCATCCTTGCGCCGGTAACGGCACTCATACTGTCCGCTCTCCCCGCGACGCCGGCTATTCATTCTTGTTAAAATACTGGAACTGTCGTCACCAGGCACCAAGTGCGGCAGGGGGGTCCCGATCAGTTCCTCCGGTGTATAGCCCAGCAGGTCCGAGATATGGCTGTTCACGTAGGTTATGGTGTAATCCTGCCCGGTGACGATGATTCCTTCACGTGCCGTGGTAATGATCCGACGGTATTTCTCTTCGCTCTTTTGCAGCTCTTTCTCCTTCTGGATGCGGCTGCGGCGGCTCCGGATCAGATAGGCGATGAGCGAGGCCTCCCCGGCAAGGAAGAACAGGGCAATGAGCGCGTAGCCCCAGTATTGCTCCCAGAAGCCGAGCCGATAGTTGATCAGGATGCTTCCCTTCGGCAGCCGGGACTTTTGCAACCCCCAGCGCTGCATCTCGGCCCAATCGAACATCGGGACATGGTTCACAAAATCGACGTGTGACATCCGGGCGTCGGGCCTGTTGTGGATGAGGTCCATGGAGAGGCGGGCAACCGCTTGGCCGAGGTCCTTGAAGGAAATGAGGTTGCCGCCGACGATTCCGGCGCCTAGGAGGCTGTCATAAAGGCCGAATACGGGCGATTTCGCCGCTTTGGCGATGTCAGAGAGCGCTATGGCGGGAGCACACACCGTTCCACGGGCGTCTTTGGACAGACGGGTGTACAGGATAATGGCATGGTCGCGTTCCCTGGCGACCTCCTCGAGGATCTCCGGTAGGGAGTTATTGATGAGATAGCGGATAGAAAATTTCCCATCGAGATCTTTCACCGCATCCAGAGCATTCTTCAAGTGGGGGGCATCGTCGGCAGTTGGGCCGGATATGACGATGATCTCCTTTGTCTCGGGCAATAATGCCAGGGCATAGCGCAGGGTGGCGAGTGAGTCGAAACCGTAGACGACCTGGAGTACTCTCCTGCCGCCATTGCCTGTGCCGGTTGCTCCCTTGGGAACAGCGGCAACAATCGGGGTGCCTACGAAAAGCTCCTTCCCCTCCCGGAGCATGAAATCCAAAGCGTCCTGGTAAAGGGCAATGACTACGTCAAACGTCTCATCCGCATACTTCTTGCGCAGATAATCGGCCAGTTCGAGGCGGTATTTGTGGTCTGGATGGTGCTGAAGGTCCAGGTATTCCTGGAACAGATCGGAGTCTCCCACATCCGAGGCGCTCAAAGCGGGCAACAAGCCCTTGTTGATGATTCCATGGGTGGGGAGGTTCGTCACCCTGCCGTACAGGATGAGGACATGGTGATGGCGTGGAGGCTGGTCGGACAGGGCGCTTATCGCTGGAGAGGATTGCAGCAGCAGGGCAAACAGAAAGGTGCCGACGAACTGCATCGGTTTTGGGGAGAGGCACCAGGCTGATTCGGCTTTTTTTGTCTCAGGGGTCCACATCTCAGGATACCCTCGCGGCGGCGATCTGCCGAAAGGGGACACGCGGTGGCAGGTCATAACCCGTGACAACGTTGTGAAGATCGGCAAAGAGCCGATTGTACCGCGCCGCGCAAACCTGCACACGCCGGAAGCTCTCTGAGGGGTGACGTTTCATGATCCGGTGCGGAGAATGTTAAAAGCATATCATAAATATTTAAAATACAAAGGGTCGCGACCATATCCATCTTTGGCCTCGTATCAAAATGATACATAGTGGGGCCTCCGGAGGCATTTCAGGTGTCTTTTGCTTTGTGATAACAGGCCGTTTGGGGAATGCTCCCGGAATGGTAATTTTTTTAACACTTTTTGATGGCGGTAATATTTTTAACATACTGATTTTATGATTGAAATGTGCGTTTGCGAGGAGTAGAAGGGAATCAATTATTAATGAAACAGGCGTTTCCGGCGCACTGTGTTATTCGTGCAGAAGTATTCAGATTATATTCGGTGCCGACACGAAGGGGAACGCGCGTAACAAGGTCCCTGATTATTGATTGGCTTTTCATTAACACTCAAGCGAGGAGGATACAGTGAATTTCCAAGCAAGGCATCTGGTGTGCATGAAGCTGAGGATGATGGCATTGACCTTGACCCTCTGTTCATCTTTGGGGGTGTCGGCAGCCGTTGCAGGAGACTTCCTCGGGGCCGATGGGGTGATATCCCTGGTTAAGAAGACAACGGGCTCTCCTGACGAGCAACCCGCCAAGCCCGGCAAAGAAGAGGCAAAGCGCCTCATGCGCGACCTTGATGGCTTCAAGGTGATCAGGTCCAAACTTGCTCCTGAAGAGGCGGTTGACCGTTGGATGGGGCTCTACGACCGTTTTCTGATGCTGCCTTCGGATGCTGTGAAGTCGCAACAATTGAATCCGTTCGGCCAAGGCAATCTAGACGAGTTGTCCCTGGCCTCGCTTATTTCCGCTATCCCGCCTCCGGCTGCATGGGAAACGCTCAAGGCCCGAGTTCTTGCACGGCAGGCAACAGAAGGCGGTACTCAGGAAACCGTGTTGCGGGCACTGGCGTACCTCCTGACACAGGATACGCCAAACCTTAAAAAACGATCGAGCAACTGAAAGCAAGTGAAGCCTTAAAGGGGAACCCCGGCTCGTCCTACTTCTTCCGCGATCTGCGTGTCGAGGGACCGCGGCAGGACGGCGCAAAAGGAAGCGGCGCCATTGTCGAGTCGTTCGACGCTTATCTGCAGGCGCTCAAGGGGGAACGGCCCGAGGGGCGCATCAGCATCCAGATACCGGACCTTGTGACACTGGCAGGCGAGAAACGGGCCGAGGAGATGATCCTCAGGGCATTGACCATATCGGGGCTCTCGTTGAACGTCCCGTCGGGTGGCGCCACCCTGGAGCTCGCCAAGCGTCTTGTCCTGAAAAACATCGCGACGCTTACCGACCCGCAATGGGAACTGGTCACCAGCACCCATGATACCGAACTGTTCGAGGTACTGGCCAAGCGTTTTCCCGACAAGGAGAAGAGGGGGCAGGCACCTCCGGATCTCTTCCAGGCCACTGATCGATACAGCGGTCCCTCCAGCGGGGACGACATGAGTCGGCACAAGGCGCGGACGGTTTACATCCTGGGGCTGATCGCTCTGAACCGTGTGAAGGATGCTACGGAGCAGGCAAAGCGGATGGACCCCGAGGAGTTCCAGAACAAGGAGTTTGAAAAGAAGTGGCATTCTTTCGACAAGATACGCTATGCCGATGGATTGAACCAATTCTGCAAGAGTGTTCTGACTGACCGCCCGGAGTTGCCGCTCTGGAAGCAGTGCGGCGTCATTGCTTCGAATGTCAGTGAGTCCGAGGGGCTGGTCGCCATCGTTGATGCCGCGGCGAAGAAAAGCGATGTGGGGTTCGAGACGCGGCTCGGCATCCGTGAACGGCAGGTCGAACTGCTGCTCGCCCTGGACCGGGTTGACGATGCCGTGTCGCTCCTGAGAGAGATGATCAAGGCCGATGCCGGCCGTGAGACCCCAAAGGTTCAGCGTGGTGCCGGTTTTACAAAGCTGAGGCTGGCGGCCCGCATGTGCACCTTGGGGATGCTCCTGGCCCGCCCCGATCTGGTTAAGGAAAGTGAAGATGCGTTTCTTGCGGTTCTCGGCAATGAAGGAATGCGGATCAACCTATCGGAAATGACGGCCTTAAACGTCATGGATACGGATTCGCCCTTGGGGGTTATGGTCGATGCGTACCTGGAGAAGGGAGACTTCGCCGGCGCGGAGAATATGGTGGTGACTGCCATGCAGGTAATGCTCAAAGCCCCCGAGCTAACGGAGTTGCCGGGCGGACGCGAACTGGCGCTCAGTAGCGGATTCTTAGCCGGGCATCTGGCTCGGCTGGCGGAGATCTATGATCGCGCCGGACGCCACGAGGATGTCTTGTCGCTTCTGGAAAAAGCCGCCTGGTGGGGAGGCACCGACCTGGTGGACCTGGCTGAGGGAAACAACGAACTACCGGCTGTGGCCGCTCGGGCGTTGCACGCGGCGGGCCGCGACAGCTTGGCGGTCGAGATACTCAAGAGCTATCTGCTGGGAAAACCGGGAGATGATTCTGCCTATGCCACCCTGACCGAAATCCTTGGCCCGGCGGTAATCCCCTGGCTCGACGGACTCCAGGCCCGTGATCGGTTTGAGGAACGCCCCTTGATCTGGAAAGCGCAACTCCTCTTGAAGGCTGGGAAGCTTGATGAGGCTGAAGCAACCGTCCGGCAGGCGCTGAAGATCGATCCGACCGACGGCGAACAGAAACCGGGCAACCGGGGCCGTGCGTACGTGGTGCTGGCCGATACTCTCAGGGCCAAAGGGCGTGCCGAAGATGCGGCATTTTTCGACCGGGTTGTTACCGCCATTCACACTGCCGAAACGGGGGACAAATTCACGGAAGCCGGACTCGTCCGGAAGAGTATCGCCGTTTACGAGGAGGCATCCAAAAGTTTTGTTGATGCTTACTGTGTCCAGTGGCGTCTGGCGGAGCGCCTCTCGTCCCTGGGGGACTTGAAAGCGGCGAAGAAGCACTATGAGATCGCCTTTGAACGGATGCCGGAACAATTTGGGCAGGTCGCCAGCTTCTGCTTCGGCTGCGAAGGGGTGTTCACTCACCAGCAGAGCGTCAGCGTTGCCGAGGAGGTGTTGACCGGGCTGGTCACGTCCACTCCTCGCAAGCCGCAGGTTCACTACCTTCTTGGGCAGCTTCGCGAATCCCAGGGACGCAAGGCCGAGGCCTACCGTCATTTCCTGACGGCGGCAGACCTCGATCCGCACTATCTGGATGCCCTCAAGGCGGCATATGGTCTCCGCAAAGATGTGTTCCTCAGCCAGGCCGAGGCAGACCAACTCGCCCTGCGCATGGTTCGTCTCGACCCGTTGAACAGGCATGGGCACCTCAGTGCCGGGGATATTTCCGACCTGAAGGGGCTTTGGTCCATCTATGAAGAAAAAGGGCGGGATGGCGTAACCATCCCCAAAACGCTCCTCACCCTTTCTGCGAGCAAACAGGAGCTTGAAGCGCTGCTCAAGAAGTTTGGCGCAAGCAGTGAACTCCTGGAGTTGAAGCATAACACCTATCGATCCCAGCGGCGCATTCCCGAGCCGGGGGATGCGGTGGTCAAAAATGCCTTCGTCAACAAGTTGCTCCAGGCCACGGGTCAGGGGGGACAGATGTTGTACTAACAGTCATGGAACGAAGAGGCAGGCGTACGGCATTAGCCCTTGCCGGGGGAAATTTCAACATCAGCGACAGGCCCGAAACACCCGGAGGCAGCTATGAAAATCCTGATGGTACTGACGTCGCACGGCACGCTCGTCACCGGCCAGAATCCCGCCTCATCCGAGGCTACGGCGTAAAAGCTGCTGGAACTGCTGGCGGCCGGCAAATCCTGACACCGGCGAAGCCGCCTCGTCAAGAGCTGAAGGTGTTGCTCTCCGCGCAGGAGCGCTCACCCCTCCTTGCGACGTACATTCCGCATGTTGTTGTAGCACTCCTGCTTGCTCCAGATCAATTCAGTGGCACGATCCAGAGTCGCATTGAGGTCTTGAAGGTTTGTCCGGGATATACGATCGGCAATCCTGTTGAGCACCTTGCAGGTCAGAGCCGGATTAATGTACCACGGCATGTTCATCAACCCCTTTCCACGCCCGTGTTTTCAACCTCAATACCCCCCGCTCTGCGGCGGGGCGGGTGAAATCGAACCGCATGGGGTAATTAAAGCATAATGTGTACCGTGCGTTGTAACTGGTTGATATGATATTGCCTTATCCATTACTGTTGGCGTGGAACGCAGCAAGCCGCCCGTTTGTCGGAATTTTTTACAGTGGTGTGACGTGCTGAGAGGGGAGCGGCTGTGGGCCGAACCGGCACTCGAAAAAGGATGTCAGCCGAGTGCCGGTTTCCTGTGTTGCGTAACTGAACCGGTCGTTTCAGGCCCCCGCACGCCGAGCCAAATGGTGTGCTGTCTTCCCCCCAGCGCCTTGCCCCGGGCCGGCACCCGGACCTCGTGCACCTGGAAACCGGCCCGGCGCAGCCGTTCGGTAAACGTCCGGTCGGGACCGGCCGACCATACGGCCAGCCCCCCCCCCGGCCGCAGGGCGGCGAAGGACGCCTCCAGGCCGGTCCGGCTGTAGAGCCATTCGTTGCCCCTGTGGGTCATGGCCTCGGGGCCGTTGTCCACGTCCAGCAGGATGGCATCGTAGGCTAGGTGCTCCGAACGGAGGACCAGGGCCACATCCTGCTCCCGGACCGTGACCCGGCCATCGTCGAGGGGGAACCCGGCCAGGTCCGCGAGCGGGCCCCGGTTCCACTCCACCACGGCCGGCACCAGTTCGGCGACGACCACCCGACCGTCGGCACCGAGTCGCCGCAACGCCGCAGCGGTAGTATACCCCATGCCCATCCCGCCGATCAGTATCCGGGCGGCGGGGCGGTCGGCGATCCGGGCGCAGGCCAACTCTGCCAACGCCTCTTCCGAACCGTGAACCCGGCTGTTCATGAGCTCGTTGCCGTTGACCTGGATCGAATATTCCCTGCCACGCCTGTAGAGGCACAGTTCGCCGCCCCCCGGCGCCTGTGCGCTGTCGATGAGTTCCCACGGTATCATGTTCGTCTCCCCTGTTGGTGTGAAAGTTGAGCCGTCACTCTACCACACGGTGTCCCGCGTTTATCTGCTTTTTTCGCGTCTGCGGCCAACCGGACAAAGGGAGATGCACCGTAAAGATCGAAATCCGCAATCCAGCCGCATACCGCTTTACCGGAGCCTGCGGTTCCTGTGCCAATCCAGAACTGGTGAGAATCCGGGTGGCGCTCCTTCGGGTTCAGAAACAGGCTCCGGCCGTACCGGCGGAACGTTATGGCCTCGCAAAAAAAACAGGCATTTACCGCCGAAGTAGCGTCGCACGCCCCGGCACTCTTCTGCCACGCCCCGATAAGCGGTATCACAACGCTTGAAAGCCTGGGCGGAATTTGTTACTGTGCTGCTGCTCGTTGCCGGAGGGGCACCACCCACTGTTATTCCTGTGCTCAGGTATTGCTATGAAGTTATTACAAGCATTCCTCATAACGTCTTTTCTGGTGCTGGCGGCATGCAGCAACCTTTCCAGGTCTTACGGCTTGACGACCCTTTCGCATAACAAAATCTCGGAAAATGAATTTCCCATCGACAGCAAGCTCTACTATCTCTCCTGCAATCAGAATATCAGGATTGCCGTCGTTGCCGGTACTGTCAAGATTGATAACAATTACGAGGGGTATGACGGTTATCAGGAGTTTGTGTCGGTAACCACCGAGGAACTGATTGCCGATTACGAGCATCATCTGCTCGATCTCTCCAAGTATTTTCAGAAATATGCCTTCAACGTGGTCAACAGGCGTGAGGTCAACCGGGTGCTTAACGAATACGAGTCGAGCAACCTGGCCTTTGTGCCGGAGGATTTGCGGGAAAAAATAGGGGCGGAGACCACCGCGACCCACATCCTTCTGATGAACTTCTCGCGGAACTACGATGACCGGTCCCATGCGATCGACATCATTGAACGTCAGCTCATAAATGTTGCAACCGGCTCGGTCGAGGCGGCTGATTATCTGAAGGTACGGAATTCCATCTCTCCACTATAGGGTCGATTTAATTGTGTTCTTGAATACCAATAACCTGCCGTGGCTCATCTCGAAAGAGCTGCGAACCGTCATCCACGCCCACATCTCCGATCGTTTCACGGCCTGCGTCATTGCCTTTCAATGCCGGACCCCGGCAGTCGGCCACCATCCGGCCGAAATCGCCATCGATACCGACGGCACCATCATCTTCATTACCAGCTTTTCGGATGCCGCCGATTTCTCCGAAGCGACGGAGAAGACCTCCTTCGATTTCGTGGCCAGAGAGGCCCGGTACGATGGCGGGGAACCGGTGCCGTTGGATGGTGAGCAAGGGCGGTACCAGGAGTGGGAAGACGCTTTTGTGGCTTCTTCCCTTGCGGGCGCCTACCGGGTCGCAGTAGCGCCCATACTGGAGTTGGAAGAACGATGCGATTGAAGAGACCACGCCTTTAGGAGCGACGGTTCGGTACAAACAGCGGGCTGCGTCATAATGGCGCAGCCCGCTTTGATTTGTGAGCAGGCGGTAAAATATTGGGAAAAGCAGCAACATGCTGAGCATGACGTCCTGCTGCGTGCCGTTTGTCTCACTTTACGCCGTTCCTGCCCATTAATTAGTCACCTTGTGCCCAAGAAGCTGCCTGCCGGTATCCGGCCATGGGCGGTAATCGGGTTTTCTCCTGGTTGCCGGCCGTGGACGCATGGGGCGGTGGTTATGGTGGGTGAGCATAGCGAGACCCGGGCCGACAACAACTCGCCCGGCTCGTGGTCAAGCTCCGTTTCCGAATATCTGGCAAGCATTATGCTTGGAGGGGGAAGGGTAATGACATCCCACACCGGTACGAGGAATCTTCTATGACCATAACCGCCAGCGCCGGCTTGCTCGACGCGACCCTCAACCATATCCTCACCGGCCACCCGGAAACCCTTCCGGTCTTCGCCGACGCCGGCCTGGGCATGGTCGCGGACGAAGGGCTCCGGGCCTCTTTCGGCACGGTGGTGACCCTGCGCACCCTGCTCAAGGCGCGGGATCTCAACGCCGTTCTGTTCTGCCGGCGCCTGGACGAGGCGATTGGTGAGGCCGCCCGTACGGCGCGCAGACAGCCCGCCCCGACCGCGGCGGGCTCCCCCCTCAATCTGTTCGCCCTGCTCCCCTGTCCGCTCAAGGTTCCCCTGGAGGAGGCCTTCGAGGCGTACCTGGACACCCTCCTCCCCGAGGTGCGGGCCTCCTTCACCTACTGCCTGGAGGGAAACGCCAACCACGACGTGGATTACTACGCCCTGGTGGAACACTTCGAGTCCATCGACGATATGCCGGACATCATCGTCACCCCCGGTTTCAACAGTTTCTTCCATCGACCGTTCGTGGAGCGCTTCATCAAGCCGGGCCTGTTCACCAGCGTCTCCACCTTTGCCGGCGACCGCCATCTGGCGCGCTTGGGGGTGCTCGATCCCCAGGGACAGTACACCATGCTGGCCATGAACCTGCTGGTGATGGTGGTCGATCATGCCCGTCTCGGCGACCGGCCCGTTCCCGCAACCTGGCGGGACCTGCTGGATGCGGCATACCGCAAGAGCGTCGCCATCCGCGGCAACCACGACGGCTCCTTCTGCGAGACCCTGTTGTTGACGATCCACAAGGAGTTCGGCCTGGACGGGGTGTTTCGCCTGGGGGAGAACGTCCGCTACGGCTGGCACCCCTCCCAGATGGTCAAGGCCGCAGCCAGCGGCGGTGCGGACGCACCTGCCATCAGCGCCATGCCCTATTTCTTCGCCCGGCATCTGCACGGGAGGAAGGGGGTCAGCATCGTCTGGCCCGCCGACGGCGCCCTGGTCAGCCCGGTGACCATGCTGGTCAAGACCGGCAAGCGGGAGGCGCTGCAGCCGCTGATCGATTTTTTCGCCGGGCCGAAGGCAGCCGCAATCTGCGCCGAAGCCGCGTTCCCGGCGGTCCATCCCGCCGTGGACAACCGCCTGCCGGACGATGCCGTGTTCAAGTGGGTCGGCTGGGAGTATGTGAAAAACCATGACATCAAGGCCATGCTGGCGGAGATCAACGCGACCTTCCGCCATGGCTTCGCCGGGGGCGGGGTATGAGGCTCGTCACCGTGGCCGGGCCGCCGTCGTCGGGCAAGACCTCCGTGATCATCAAGGCGGCCGAGGCGCTCGTGGGGGAGGGGATCACGGTGGGGGTCGTCAAGTTCGACTGCCTCTCCACCGGCGACCAGGCCCTGTACGAGCGCCGGGGCATCGCGGCGAAGACCGGCCTGTCCGGCAACCTCTGTCCCGACCATTTCTTTGTCAGCAATATCCAGGAGTGCCTGCACTGGGGCGAGCAGAGCGGCTTCGACCTGCTGATCTCCGAGAGCGCCGGTCTCTGCAACCGCTGTGCGCCTCACATCAAGGACGTGTGTGCGGTCTGCGTGATCGACAATCTGAGCGGGGTGGAGACGCCGCGCAAGATCGGGCCGATGCTCAAGATGGCGGACATCGTGGTGGTCACCAAGGGGGACATCGTCTCCCAGGCCGAACGGGAGGTGTTCGCCTACCGGGTGCGCCAGGTCAATCCGGGGGCGGTCATCATCAACGTCAACGGCCTCACCGGCCAGGGGGGATACGAACTGGGGCGGCTGTTGTCCGCCGCAGAGGAAACGGTCTCCCTCACCGGCAGGCTGCTGCGCTTCACCATGCCCGCGGCGCTCTGCTCCTACTGCCTCGGCCAGCGCCGCATCGGCAGCGATTACCAGATGGGCAACGTCAGAAAGATGGATTTTTCGTAAAGGGGATTTATGGACACCGGTAACGAGACACCATCCTACAGCGCCATGCCGAGCGGGGAACTGCTGCGCAACTACCCCTGTGCCGAGGATTTTTTCACCGCCATGGGGCTGGCGCTGCCGCCGGCCGGTGAGTCGGTGGACGCCTATTTCGGGCGCATGACGCCCGATACGCTGGAAGAGCTGGGGGTGGAACGCCGGGAGTTGGGGGAGCGGTTCGACGCCTTCATGGCCCTCTTGGTTTCGCTCCGGGAAAAGCACACCGGCCCGACCATCGATTCCATCACGATCCAGGGTGGCGTGGACAAGAGCGGCGCCGCCGAAGGGTTCGTGCTGACCGTCGCGCCGGGGGAGGTGCTCGCCATCGTCGGCCCGACCGGCTCCGGCAAGAGCCGTTTCCTGGCCGACATCGAATGGATGGCCCAGGGGGACACGCCCACCAGGCGCCGGGTGCTGATCAACGGGGCCGTGCCCGACCCGTCCCGCCGTTTTTCCCTGGAGCACAAGCTGGTGGCCCAGCTCTCCCAGAACATGAACTTCGTCATGGACCTGAGCGTGGAGGAGTTTATCGCCATGCACGCCGAGAGTCGCCTGGTGAACGACGTGGCCGGGATTACCCGCACCGTCATCGCAAAGGCCAACGAACTGGCCGGTGAGCAATTCTCGCCCCGGACCCCGGTCACGGCTCTGTCAGGCGGCCAATCGCGGGCGCTGATGATCGCCGACACCTCCTGCCTCAGTACCTCGCCCATCGTGCTCATCGATGAGATCGAAAACGCCGGCATCGACCGCAAACGGGCGGTGCGGACCCTGGTGGACGAACGGAAGATCGTACTCATGGCCACCCACGACCCGATCCTGGCCCTCATGGGGGACCGGCGTTTGGTGTTCAAGAACGGCGGCGTACGTGCGGTCATCGCCACCACGCCGGCTGAACGGGCCAACATGGCCGCCTTCGAGGAGATGGACGCCCGTTTGACCGCCGTGCGCAACGCGTTGCGCAACGGGGAGCTGATCGAGCATGTCTGATCGCTGTCGTCGGGCTTGATCATGACCGGCCGGGGCGGGGCGCGCATTGTGCCGGATTATGCGACGCCTTCCCCCCGCCCCGCGCCCCGTGGCGTACCATCTGCGGGCGTTTCAGCAGCTCTCCTCCTCGATTTTTTCCAAAAGTTCCAAAGCATCCTGGTCGTCGTAGGTCTCGAAGAGCTCCCTGATGTTATTGATATACGAGTGGATCAGGAACAGCTCGTCGAGGCAGCGGCCGCTGGTCTTGTCCGGCGCTCCCACGCTGTCCAGCTTTTCCTTGAACTTCTCCCAGAACGGATTGGTCCGTTCCGGGTCGTCGATATGCCGCCGCAGCATCGCCATCAGCACCCGGGAATTCTCGTCGCCGTTGATGCCGATAAAGGATACGTAGCGGTCCGGCTTTGCTGCTGTTGTTGCCTCCATAAATTCATCCTTTCAGATGTAGTGTTTCCGATCCGGAATGGAGGGCTTTTTTGTCCAGGCAAGGAAATCAAGGGATTGCGCGGAGGCGTACTACTGTACGCCGCACAAGCAATCCCGAAGATTGACGCCGCATGGGCGAAAAAGAACCCTTTCCGGACGGAAACTATTCGATGGCATCCAGCCGCAGGGCAAAGGTCAGGTCCAGCCCGGCCAGAGGGTGGTTGCCGTCCAGGGTTACCTCGGTCTCGGTGATCCCGGCGATCTGCATGACCCGTTCCCCGCCTCCCGAAAAGCCGATGCTGAGTTTTTGACCAACTATGATCTCTTTTTCAGCGGGGAAATGGGCCCGGTCCACCCGGAGGATGTTCTCGGGCACCCGCGGCCCATAGGCCTCGGCGGCCGGAATGAGGATATTGACCGTCTCTCCTACGGCCATGCCGACCACGGCCCGTTCCAGGGCCGGAAAGACCTGATCCCGGCCGATGGTGAAGACGAGCGGCTCCTCGTCCGGGGTGCTGTGGAAGATGCGGCCGTTGTCGAGGGTCCCGATGTAGTGGACCGTTACGGTGCTGCCCTGTTGTGCCTGTGCCATGTTGCGTCTCCTTGCAAGCGGGTGCTCAGCTGTTGTTGCATATGATTCTATGCAACATGTCGGCCGAGATGCCTTTTGAATACGGTTTCTTCGACGACGCCCCTGGCGCCGTGCGGACAGCAAGGCTGCCCTATAATGGGGCATGTACGCGGGACTTGACTATTCGTTATGCAGCATATAATATGCCGCCCGTCGTTTTGTTTGCATAACTATATGAATTAATAATGTAATTATGCTTCAATGATTTTGGCATGTGTTATGTATTTATCTATATAGCGCCCGAAGGTGTTGCGAGCGAGAATGGCTATATTCCGCCGCAACGTGATTCGGGTGCCGGTAAGGCGACAGGGAGGTCGCGCGCGGCGCCCGTTGGTGTGCGCTGCCATTGGTGGATGCGGTAACGGCGTTGCCATGGATGAATGGAGCGCCTCTTTCCGAATATGCACGATGTACCATGCTCACCGTGTCTGCGTGGGCACACGGGAAATGCACGCGCGGCCGGTGGCAAACTGCGGCACTGCGGGGGCGCCGGCGGCGTAAGGCCTTGGAAGGGAGACAGTATGAAGGTCGCTTTCACCACCTCGACCGGCGTCGAGGTCGATCTGAATTTCCGCACATCCACCAGTTTCACCGTCTGGGACGTGAGGCCGGACGAGGCGTACTACGTAACAACGGTACGGATCACAGACGATGCGGGGTGCGAGGATGACAGGATCGCCATCCGCGTCAAAGCGCTCAGCGGATGCTCCATCGTGTGCGCCCGGGAGATCAATGGCCCGGCGGCGGCCAAGCTGGCGGCCGGGGGCATCCACCCTCTGAAGGCCGGCGTGGCCACCCCCGTGGAGGAGATCATCGGCAGGTTGAAGAACGTGCTGCGGGGGGCCCCGGCACCCTGGATTCGCAAGGCGCAGATAGGGAACGACTTTGTTGCGGGGTGACATACCCGCTCAGGGGCGTTTTCCCAAGGATTACGTTGACCTGTACGCACGCCGTACAAGGCTCACTTTGTGGGCCTCCTTCATGTGGTGGGGGGAGCGATCCCCCCTTTTTTCATGCAGGGGCGGCGGGCGCATTTCGCGGGATGAATGGCGCGCCCCCGGGCGCGTATAAAACAAAGGAGGTTGGTATGAAAAGGTTGGGAATTTTGTTGGGGGTTGCCCTGATCGCGGCCCAGGCCGGCACGGCTTCGGCACGGAGTCTGGAGGATGTGCTGAAGGAAAAGGGGGTCATCACCGAGGAGGATTACAAGGAAATCCAGAAGAGCAGCCCGATCAAGTACAAGTTGGGCGAAGGGTTCAACTTTACCTCGGCCGACGGGAAGTTCAGCACCTCCATCGGCGGTGTGTATCAGCTCCGCTACACCCTGATGGATCTGGATGATGCCAACAACACCGCCGCCAAGCAGGCCCAGGATTCCAGCAAATTCGAGTTGCGGCGCATCAAGCTGGTTGCCAACGGCTATGCCTATTCCCCGGACCTGACCTACAAGATGACGATCAACTTCGCCAACATCGCCGGCGGCACCACCAGCAACGGCGGTCTTCTGGAAGAGACCTACGTGAACTACCGCCTGCTGAACGAGGTGCAGTTCCGTTTCGGCCAGGACAAGGTCCAGTTCGGCCGCCAGTGGATCACCTCCTCCGCGGCGCAGCAGTTCGTGGACGCCTCGGCGGTGACCAACGCCTTCGTGCCCGGGTATGACACCGGGGTGATGATCCACGGCAAGATCGCCGGCGGACTCGTCAACTACAACATCGCCGGCTACGGCGGGGTAGGGCAGAACACCTACCGCAGCACCACGGACAACGCCTTTGCGGCGCGCCTCACCGTCAACCCCCTGGGCGACGTGAAATACACCGAATCCGACGTGGAGTACAGCAAGAGCCCGCTGGTCTCCGTGGGCGCCGACTTCTACCGGAACACCCTGAGCGCCACCGAAGTCAATACCACCAACACCGCCACCGGCAACAACCTCAGCTTTGCCAAGAGCACCAGCTGGTACGGGCTTGGCAAGGGCCTCCTGCCCGCGGCCAGGGCGTTCAGCGCCGGCGAGGCGCTGGACTTCAACATGGCCAGCGTGGATGCGGCCTTCAAATGGCGCGGCTTCTCGGCCACGGGCGAGTACTTCTTCGCCGAGGCCGACGGCCAGACGACCAGCCACAAGCTGCGCGGTCAGGGCTTCTACGCCCAGGCCGGCTACTTCGTGATCCCGAAGAAGGTGGAGGTGGCCTACCGCTATTCCTACATCGACCCGAACCGCGACGCGGTGAACGACCTGTGGGTTGAGAACACCGGTGCGGTGTCGTGGTACGTGAACAACCAAAACCTGAAGGTCCAGGCGGACTACACCAATGTCCACAAGCAGGCGGCCATCGCCTCCACAAGCGGCAAGAACGTCACCGACGATCAGCAGGTGCGTTTCCAGGTCCAGATGCTGTTCTGATTCAACTCATCGGGAATACATCCGGCAGGCTGCGCCACGTTCGGCAGCCTGCCGGGCTGAATTTATAGTAATGCGCTTTACATGGGTGGTGATCCCGGTATAATTTTAACCAATAGGGCACGAAATTCCGTGCCGGTCGCCGCGAGTTTTTTGCGCACAGGGGTATCGTGTTATGAAATGTTCACAGGAAGGTGCCAAGCTGGAGCTCTCCGGGGCCGTCTGGCTGAACAAGGAAGACCGGAAGTTCCTGGGGGGCGACCGGATCAGTCTGCTGGAGCAGATCGGCGAGCTGGGCTCGATCACCAAGGCTGCGAAGGCGGTCGGCGTCAGCTACAAAACCGCCTGGGACCTGGTGAACATGATCAACAACCTGGCCGACAAGCCCTTGGTCGATCGTTTGACCGGGGGCAAGGGCGGGGGAGGGACCACCCTCACCGCCGAGGGGAAGAAGGTCCTGCGGGAGTTTCAGATCATCCAGGAAGAGCATCGCAAGTTTTTGGGCAATATCGCCGAGAAACTGGGCGATGCCGACAGCCTGTACCAACTACTGAGGAGGATTGCCATGAAAGTCAGCGCGCGTAACGTATTTGCCGGAACCGTGGCCAGGATCGTCAAGGGTGCGGTCAATGCCGAGGTCGACCTGACCCTCAAGGGGGGAGCCACCATCGCGGCTGTCGTCACCAACGGCGCCGTCGATAACCTGGGATTGGCGGTGGGGAAAGAGGCCTATGCCATCATCAAGGCCAGTTCGGTCATCGTCGGCATCGATCTGCACGATGCCAAGCTCAGCGCCCGGAACCTGATGTGCGGCACGGTCGCCAAGGTCATCGAGGGGCCGGTCAGCGCCGAGGTGGATGTGGAAGTGGGGGGCGGCAACACCGTCAGCGCCGTCATCACCCATGAGAGCAGCAGAAACCTGGGCCTGACCGTGGGCGGCCATGCCTGTGTCATCTTCAAGGCCTCCAGCGTCATCATTGGCGTGAGTTGAGCCGTACGCCGCAAGGAATATCCACGAGGGGCATCAACGGCGCTGCCCCTTTTTTGTGCATTCCGTTATATTTTAAGCACTATAACGGACAAACGAAGGAGGACGCCATGCTTGCCTGTCTGTCTGACGGGGAGATCGAACGTTTTTTGGAAGAGGATCTTCCCTATGGCGATTTGACCACCCATGTGCTCGGCATCGGCCACCAGCCGGGCACCATCGCCTTTGCCACCCGCGAGGACACGACCCTCTGCTGCACCGAGGAGGCGGGCCGGGTGCTGGAAAAATGCGGCTGCCGCATTTCGACCCTGGAGCCGAGCGGGACGCGCTGTGCCCCCGGCACGGTCTTTCTGGCCGCCGCAGGAACGGCACAGGCCCTGCATGCCGGTTGGAAGGTCGCCCTGAACCTGTTGGAGTACGCCTCGGGCATCGCCTCCCGGACCGCCAGGATCGTCCGGGCCGCCCGAGAGGTAAATCCGGGCGTCGTCGTGGTGACCACCCGCAAGTCCTTTCCCGGCACCAAAAAGATCGCCATCAAAGCCATCTGCGCCGGCGGGGCGCTGCCCCATCGCCTGGGGCTGTCGGAAACCGTGCTGGTATTCAAGCAGCACACCGCCTTTCTGGGGGGGCTGGATGCGTTTCTGGCGGGTATTGCCGATCTGCGGGCCGGGGCGCCGGAAAACCGGATCATCGTCGAGGCGGAGAACGCCGCGGAGGCGCTACGCATTGCCGGGGCCGGGGTGGATGTGGTCCAGGTGGACAAGCTGCCGCCCGCCGAGTTGCGGCACCTGGTGGCGGATGTGCGCACCAGGGGGCGGCAGGTGAAAATCTCCGCGGCAGGCGGCATCAACGAGGGAAACGTGGCGGAATATGCCGCCACCGGTGTGGACATCATCGTCCTCTCGTCGGTCTACTTCGGCAAGCCTGCGGATATCGGCGTCCAACTGGTTCCCCGTGGGGAGTGAAGGAACATCGTTACGCTCTGCGGGGCTGAAATTACTACAACACTAACGTCTTTATACGGAGATCATCATGAATCGAATCGTATCTACCCTGGTTGTCGCACTGGCCTGTCTGCTGCCCGTAACCGCCCTGGCCGGCGAGATCAACCTGTTTGTGGCGGCCAGCATGCGGGAGGTTGTCAATGAGTTGTCCGCCGACTTTGCCATGAAGAACAGCGGCGTGACCTTCAAGAAAAACTACGGCGCCTCCGGTGCCCTGGCCAAGCAGATCGAGAACGGCGCTCCGGCGGATATCTTCATCTCGGCCAACGTGGAGTGGATGGATTACATGAAGAAAAAGAAACTGGCCGACGACAGGAGCGTTGCCACCTTTGCCTACAATTCCCTGGTGTTCGCCGGTCGGCCGGGAGTGAAGGCCGCCAGCCTGCATGACGTGACCAAGTTGGAGAAGATCGCCATCGGCAGCCCCAAGAGCGTGCCGGCCGGGGAATACGCCACCGAGGCCTTCCGGAAGGCCGAGATCGACAAGCAGCTGGAGAAGAAGCTGGTCATGGCCAAGGACGTGCGCGAGTGCCTGCTGTACGCCGACCGGGGCGAGGTCGACGGCGCCTTCGTTTATAAAACCGACGCCCTGCAGGTGGCCAAGAGCGCCAAGATCCTGTTCACGGTGCCCCAGCAGTACTACCCGCGGGTTACCTACCCCATGGCCCTGACCGTGACCGGCGGCAAGAAGGCCGAGGCCGCAGGTTTCTATCGGTTCCTGCAGTCTGCAGAGGCTAAGGCCGTCCTTGCCAAACACGGCTTTCTCGTGAAATAGGGTACGGCATGCCGATTTTTACCTCCGCCGAATATATGGCCATCCTGCTGTCGCTCAAGGTGTCGGTCGTGGCGACGCTGGTATCGCTCCCCTTCGGTTTTGCGGTCGCCTATCTCATGACCTACCGGCGGTTCCGGGGGAGGGTCGCGCTGGACGTGGCGGTCAATCTCCCCCTGACCCTGCCGCCGGTGGTGATAGGGTATATCCTGTTGCTGCTCCTGGGGCAGAAGGGTTTTATCGGGCAGCATCTGTTGCAGCCGCTCGGCATCACGCTGATTTTCACGTGGAAGGCCGCGGTCATCGCCACGGCCGTGGTCGGCTTTCCCCTCATGGTCCGGTCGATCCGCCTGGGCATGGAAAGCGTTGACGAACGGCTCATCCAGGCCGCCCGCACCCTGGGCGCCGGATGGCTCGACACCATTGTGACCGTGATCATCCCGCTCTCGTTCCGCGGGATCGTTGCCGGGTCGGCGCTCATGTTCGCCCGCGGCCTGGGGGAGTTCGGGGCGACCATCGTGGTGGCCGGCAATATCCCCGGCGTGACCCAGACCATTCCCCTGGCCATCTACGAGTACACCAGTTCCCCCGACGGCGATCGCATGGCCCTGGCCCTGTGCCTGGTGTCGATCCTCCTCTCGGTGGTCGTGCTCCTGCTCCACGAATATCTCAACCGCCGCATCGCCAAGGCCGACTGACATGGAACTACGCGTTACCCTGAACAAGAACTTCGAAACCTTTTCCCTGGATATGGCCTTCACGGTCCAGGGGGAGCGCATCGGCGTCTTCGGACCGTCGGGATGCGGGAAGTCTACGCTGGTGAGCCTGCTGGCCGGATTGCAGCAACCGGACAGCGGCAGCATCAGCCTGGACGGGGAGGTGCTCTACGACAGCCACGGCGGTATCAACGCCCCCCCCGAGCAGCGCCGCATCGGCATCGTCTTCCAGCGCCCCTACCTGTTCCCCCACATGAGCGTCAAGGCAAACCTCCTGTACGGTTTCAAGCGGTGCGCCGCGGCGCACCGCACGGTGGATTTCGACAGCCTGGTGGCGGTGTTGCAGATAGGCCACCTGTTGTCCCGCAGCGTGCACAACCTCTCGGGGGGCGAGAAGCAACGCGTCGGCATCGGCCGGACGATGCTCTCCAATCCCCGCCTGCTGTTGATGGATGAACCGTTGTCGGCCTTGGACGACAATCTCAAATTCCAGATCATCGATTACCTGAAGGCGGCCAGCGAGACGTTCCGTATCCCCTATATCTTTATTTCCCACTCGCTCCTGGAGATGCGCATCATGACGGACCGGGTACTCGCGGTGAGTGCGGGGCGCATCGCCGCCCAGGCAACGGCCGAGGATCTGGCCCGCTCCCAGATGGGGCGGAGCCCGGTCGGCTACATCAATCTCCTGAGGCTGGACAATCCGCGCAGGATCAATGGCGTATCCGCCTATGGATGGGGCGGGACCGAGCTGTTGATCTCCACCGTCGGCGACCGGCCGGAGGCGCTGTTCGAACTCTCCTCCAAGGACATCATCCTGCTCAAACAGCACCCGGACGCCATCAGCGCCAGAAATCTGCTCGAATGTAGTGTTGCGGACACCTTCCTCTCCGGCAACAAGGTCGGGGTGGAGTTGACCTGCGGCGACGGCAAGCTCGTGGCCGAGGTCGTACCGGAGGCCGCCCGGGAGTTGGGTATCGAACGGGGCAGCAGGCTCTTCGCGGCCATCAAGGCCTCGGCGTTTCGCCGGCTCGAATGATTATCCCGCAAGTAGGGATTGACAGTCGCCCTTGTTTTAAGGTAATTTACCCAGCGCTGAAGCGTTGACGGATTGATTTGTAGCGAAAAACACCCAGCAAACCCGCATCAAATAACGCTTTACATGGTTAATTGATTGCCATCTTAGCTCAGTTGGTAGAGCAATTGATTCGTAATCAATAGGTCGCCGGTTCGATTCCGGCAGATGGCTCCACCCAGTATAGACAGGCACTCCCGTGATACGGCGAGTGCCTGTTGCATAAAAACACAATGAATGGGCTGAGGTCGTTTGTATGGTAAAATGCCGGTTGCTTTCGTTTGCGCTCGTCGTCTGCCCGCTCTGGGCGGTAAGCGTCCATGCCGATGAGGCGCGCCCCAAGTCTCAAGCCCAGGCCCGTATCGGCAAAAAGGTCGTCTATCCCGCTTCCCGGGGCGATGTGGTGTTCGATCACGATATGCATGTGGATGAACTCAAGGGGGAATCGTGCGCCCCCTGCCATCGCAAGGACGGCCCCATGGGCAAGGATACCCTGGCCCGCTTCGATTCCCGTATTGCCCACTATTTTTGCAAAGGATGCCATCGGGAGCGGGGGCGGGGCCCAACTGAGTGTCACGGGTGTCACAAGGGCCCGACAAAATAGCGCTCCGGCCCGGTAAATTACCAAAAAAAGACTTGCTTCTCCATGGCTTGCTGTGGTACAAAAACAAAAAAGTTGTTCACTAGAAAGTGAGCTCGCAAGGCTCACTTTTTTTTTGCGAGATTTTATATGAGTACAATCAAAGGCGATGTTTGCGGACTGGTGACCGAGATTGCCCTGCCGATTCTGGAATCCCTCGGCATGGAACTGGTCGATGTGGAGTTCGCCAAGGCCGGGCGCGATAGCGTGCTGCGGCTCTTTATCGACAAAGAGGGCGGCGTTAACCTGGACGACTGCGCCGACGTCAGCCGCGAATTGTCGGCGGTCCTGGATGTGGAAGATGTCGTCCCCGGCCACTATTCCCTAGAGGTCTCTTCCCCCGGTCTGGATCGGCCCCTCAAGAAGCCGGCCGATTATGAACGCTTTGCCGGCCGGTTGGTGAAGGTGCGCACCTTCGAGTCGTTACCCGACGACGCCGGCAACAGGCGCAAAACCTTTGCGGGACGGTTGGAAGGGCTGGCGGACGGCAACGTCGTCATAAGGCTCACCGAGGGACAGTCCGCCTCGATCCCGCTGGAAAAGGTCGCCAAGGCCAATCTGGAATTCGAATTTTAAGCTCATTTTTTCATAGACACCGGTAAGGAGAAGCAATCGTGGATACGAACATCAATCTCAAACATGCCATCGAACAGATCGTCAAGGAAAAGGGTATCGACCGGCAGGTGGTCATGGAGGCCATGGAGCAGGCGGTGTTGACCGCTGCCAACAAGAAGTACCGCAATACGCGGGATCTTGAGGCCCATTATAATCCTGACTCGGGTGAGGTGGAACTGTTTGAGTTTGTAACCGTTGTGGAAGAGGTGCAGGACTCCTACAAGGAGATCGACCTCGACGAGGCCCGCGAGATCGATCCCGAAGTGGAGATCGGCGACTCCCTGGGGGAACGGCTTGATGCCACCGGGTTTACCCGCATTGCCGCCCAGACCGCCAAGCAGGTCATCATCCAGAAAGTACGCGAGGCGGAACGGGAGACCATCTTCAACGAATACAGCGACCGCCAGTGGGAGATCATCACCGGCATGGTGCGGCGTTTCGAGAAGGGCGAACTGTTGGTAGACCTGGGACGCGCCGAGGCGGCTCTTCCGACCAAGGAGCAGATGCCGCGGGAGGTTTACCGGCCGGGAGATCGCATTCGCGCCATCATCACCGAAATCCGCATGACCACCAAGGGGCCGCAGATCATCCTTTCCCGCACCCATCCCAGCATGCTGGCCAAGCTGTTCGAGCTTGAGGTGCCCGAGATCGCCGAAGGCATCGTGGAGATCAACGCCGTGGTGCGCGATCCGGGCAGCCGCGCCAAGATCGCCGTCTCTTCCAACGATTCGGATGTGGACCCGGTCGGCGCCTGCGTCGGCATGCGGGGCGCCCGCGTCCAGAACGTGGTGTCGGAACTGCGGGGCGAAAAGATCGACATCATCCCCTGGTCCGAGGATATTGCCCGCTTTGCCTGCAACGCCCTCTCCCCGGCCCAGGTTTCCAAGGTGTTCGTGGATGAGGACAACCGGGTGCTGGAGATCGTCGTGGCCGACGATCAGCTCTCCCTCGCCATCGGCAAGCGCGGCCAGAACGTCAGCCTTGCGGCCCGTCTGACCGGGTGCCGCATCGACATCAAGAGCGAATCCAAGGCTGCTGAGGCCGAACTGGCCCAGTTCGCTTCTTTTGACGGCACCCAGACGGAAGAGGAGCCGGCGGCCGAAGAGGGTGCCGAGGCTGGTGAAACTGCTGAAACCATCGAGGCCGCCGATGCCGCAGCTGCGCCGGATGCCGAAGAGAAGCAGGCGGAGTAGCGCAGCGCTATGCCCCGCCACGAAGGTGGAGAAAAGCCGCAACGCAGTTGTCTTGCGTGCCGCGAAACCAGGGATCGGGACCGCCTGATCCGTTTCGTGCTCTCCCCGCAGGGGGAGGTGGTGCCGGATCTGGATGCCAAGCTGCCCGGCAGGGGCGCTTATACCTGTATCGATGCCGCCTGTCTGGCTGCGGCGGTCAGGCAGCGCCAGTTCGGCCGCGCCTTCAAGCGCGAGGTGGCCGTGCCCGCTCCCGACGAGATGACCGCGCAGGTGGCGAGGCTTTTGCTCGAACGGGTCATGGGGTACATCGCCCTGGCCAACAAGGCCGGCAAGATCGTTGCCGGCGGTTCCATGGTCGGCGATGCGTTGAAAAGCAGCAACAAGCCGGGACTGGTCCTGGTGGCGCAGGATGTTTCCGAGGCCATCGGCGAGAAGATCGAAGGCCAGGCGGCCGGCAACAACGTGCCCTGCCGGCGGGTACTGACAAAGGACGATTTCGGCGCACTGCTCGGCAAGGCGCCGCGCAGTGCGATTGGTATCAAATCGAGTGGTTTTGTGGCGCAACTTTTGAAAACTATTGAACGATATAGAAACTTCCTGGGGGAGGTGCAGTAAGTATGAGCAAGATACGCGTGAGCAATCTGGCAGAAAAATTGGGTGTTGATGCCCGTGAGACCCTTGCCAGGCTCAAAGAGATCGGGGTTGAGGCCAAGTCGGCGGCCTCCCTGGTCGAAGAGGATGCCGTCAAGAAGTTGCTGACGCCTCAGCCCAAGGAAAGCAGTGCCAGCACCGAAGAAGTGCGGGTCACGACCAACATCATCAGGCGTCGCGCCAAAGCTGTTCCGGCTGCTCCGGCGGCTCCGGCCGAGGAGGAAGCGCCGGCTCCGGTTGCCGCAGCCCCTGCTGCGCCCGTAGCTGCGGCCCCTGTCGTTGCTCCTGCTCCTGCAGCCGCCGTCGTTGTGGAGCCGGAGAAGAAAGCCGAACCGGCCCCGGCCCCCAAGGCCCCGGTGGTCAAGCCCGCCGAGCCTGAAGCCGCTGCTCCCCGCGAGGTGCCGCCGGCACCGGCCCCGGCCGCCGCTGCCGAGCCGGTTGTCCCGGAAAAACCCAAGGCGCAGCCCGAAGTGCCCAAGGTCGGCCCCAATCAGGCCCGCATCCTGGGCCGGATGGAGATTCCGGGCGTTACCAGCCGCCCGACCCGCGTGGTGACGAAGGATGCGCCCCCCACGCCGCGCACCGCACCGCCTCGGCATGAACCGGCGGCACCCCGGAGCGGCGCCGCGCCCGCTGGCGAACAGGACCGTTCCCGCATGAAGCAGGTGCAGCTTGCGCCGGCAGCCCCCTCGGCCGGCGACAGCCGTCGCCCCGGCGGGAAAAAGGACGGCCCGGGCCACGGCGGCGCCGATGCCGGCAAAGGCAAGAAGGGCGGCGCTGCTGCCGGCAAGGGCAAGAAGGACCAGCCGAAAAAACACGAAATCCTGGAAAAACGCGAACGCACCTTTGATCCGGTCTACCGGGGGGGCAAGAAGAAGGGCGGCAGGGAGCGGTCGGTCGAGACCCGCAAGACCGAGATTACCGTTCCCAAGGCCATCAAGCGCATCATCCGCATCTCCGAGAGCATCAGCGTCGGCGAATTGGCCAAGCGTATGGGGATCAAGGCCAACGACCTGATCAAATCCCTGATGAAGATGGGGATGATGGTCACCATCAACCATCCCCTGGATTACGACACCGCGGTCATCCTGGCCTCCGAGTACGGTTATGAAGTCGAAAACGTGGCGGTTGACCTGGACGAGATTCTGGAATCGACCCCCGATGCGCCCGAAACCCTGGTGAAACGGCCGCCGGTCGTGACCATCATGGGCCACGTCGACCACGGCAAAACCTCCCTTCTGGACGCTATCCGCAAGGCCAATGTCATTGCCGGCGAGGCGGGCGGCATCACCCAGCATATCGGCGCCTACGACGTGGAGCTGAAGGGGCGCAAGATCACCTTCCTCGATACGCCGGGCCATGAAGCGTTTACCGCCATGCGTGCCCGCGGCGCCAAGGTGACCGACATCGTCATCCTGGTTGTCGCCGCCGACGACGGGGTCATGCCCCAGACCCGCGAGGCGATCAACCACTCCAAGGCGGCCGAGGTCCCGATCATCGTGGCCATCAACAAGATCGACAAGCCGGACGCCAAGCCGGAGCGGGTCAAGCAGGAACTGATGGAGTTCGGCCTGGTCGCATCCGAGTGGGGCGGCGACGCCACCATGGTGGAGGTGTCGGCCAAGAAACGCCTCAACCTGGAAGAACTGCTGGAAATGGTCCTGTTGCAGGCCGACGTGATGGAGCTCAAGGCCAACCCCGACAAGCTGGCCAAAGGGACCATCGTGGAAGCCAAGTTGGACAAGGGGCGCGGTCCGGTCGCCACGGTGCTGGTGCAGGAAGGCACCCTCAAGGCGGGCGACTACTGCGTCGTCGGCGTCCATTCCGGCCGTGTGCGCGCCATGCAGGACGACCACGGCGAGAAGGTTCTGGCGGCCGGTCCCTCCAAGCCGGTGGAAGTGGTCGGTCTCTCCGGTGTGCCCGATGCCGGTGACATCTTTGTGGCCATGCAGGACGAAAAGCAGGCCAAGGAGATCGCCACCCTGCGCCAGATCAAGCTGCGCGAGATGGAACTGGCCAAGCACACCAAGCTGACGCTGGAAGACCTGTACCGCAAGATCCAGAGCGGCGAGGTCAAGGACCTTGACGTCATCGTCAAGGGCGACGTTCAAGGGTCGGTGGAAGCGGTGGGCGAATCGCTGCGCAAGCTGTCCACCGATGCGGTGCGGCTCAACGTCCTCCACTCCGCGGTCGGCGCCATCACCGAGACGGACGTCAACCTGGCTGCGGCATCCAACGCCATCATCATCGGTTTCAACGTCCGTCCCGAGGTCAAGGCCCAGGGCCTGGCCGAGAAGGAAGGGGTCGATATCCGCGTCTACAACATCATCTACGATGCGGTGGAGGACGTGAAAAAGGCCATGGAAGGCCTCCTGGAGCCGACCTTCAAGGAAAAATACCTTGGGCGCGCCGAGGTGCGCGAACTGTTCTCGGTGCCCAAGATCGGTATCGTCACCGGTTGTCATGTTCAGGACGGCAAGATGCTGCGCAACGCCCAGGTCCGCCTGCTGCGCGACAACGTGGTGGTCTACGAGGGCAAGATGTCGTCCCTGCGCCGTTTCAAGGACGATGTCAAGGAGGTGGCCAGCGGCTACGAATGCGGCATCGGCCTGGAGAATTACCACGACATCAAGGTCGGCGACCTCATCGAAGCGTTCGAGATGGAAAAGATCGCCGCGAAATTATAGACCAAAAGACGACGACAGGTATTCGCCACAAAGGCACAAAGAGCGCAAAGGATTCATAGGGGCGGCGGTATAAAGGTATTCACCCCTCTGGTGAATCCGGTCAAAGATAAAATTGTCATATATCTTGCCGTAAGCATTCTTTGTGTCCTTTGTGCCTTTGTGGTGAACCGTTTTTTTCTCGTATAAAAGGGTTGCACTTTTATGGCACACAAACGTTCCGACAAGGTCGCCGAGACCATCCATGAGCTGATTTCTTCGATCCTCTCCCGGGGGCTCAACGACCCGCGTATCGGGTTCGTCACCATCATTGCCGTTGAGGTCACCGAAGACCTGCGGCTGGCGCGGGTCTTCTTCACGGTCATCGGCGACGACCAGGCCAAGAAGGACAGCGAAGCCGGCCTGAACAGCGCCAAGGGGTTCCTGCGCCGCGAACTGGGCAAGAGCCTGACCATGCGCTACACACCGGATCTCATCTTCAAGTACGATCATTCCGGGGAGTACGGCTCCCGGATAGACTCTCTCCTCAAGGAGATTGATACCCCGCATGAATGAAACCATTCAGGATATCGCATCGGTCATCCGCGCCAATTCCTCGTTTCTGATCACCAGCCACGAAAGCCCGGACGGCGATGCGGTCGGCTCTACCCTGGCCCTGGCCTCGTTCCTGCGGAAGAGCGGCAAAGAGGTCTGCGTCCATCTGCGTGACCAGGTGCCCGATCTGTATGCCTTCCTGCCGGGTGTCGATACGGTCGTTCAGCACATACCGGACCGGGATTTCGATGTGGCCTTTGTTCAGGATATCGGCGAGTTCAGCAGGGCGGGGGAAGAGTTCTGCTCCTTCAAGCGCATCGGCACGCTGGTCAATCTGGACCATCATCTGGGGTGCGACAACTTCGGCCACCACAACCTGATCGATCCCCAGGCCGCGGCGACCGGTGTGCTGGTTCACCGGGTCATCAGCGCCTTAGGCGGCCCCATGGACCGGGATACGGCACTCTGCCTGTACGTCTCCATCATTACCGACACCGGTTCCTTCCGTTATTCCAACGCCAACACCGAAGCCTTTGCCATTGCCGGCGAGATGATCGGCTACGGCATCAACGCCTGGGATGTGGCGGAACAACTCTATGAGAATCAGCCCCGCAAACGTCTGGAACTGTTGTCCCGGTGCCTGCCCACCCTTGAGGTGATCAGCAATGGCCGGGCAGCGTCGGTTTCCGTGACCCTGGACATGTATGCCGTCACCGCTACCGACGCCGAGTTGACGGACGGTTTCATCAATTATCCCCGTTCCATACGCGGTGTGGAGGTGGCGATCTTCTTTCGCCAGTTGGCCGAGCGGCGGTACAAGGTCGGTTTCCGTTCCAAGGGCAAGGTCAATGTGGCCGGCTTTGCCGCCAGCATGGGCGGAGGCGGGCACCACAACGCCGCCGGCTGCACCGTGGACGGCACCTTGGACGAGGTAAAGGCCAAGGTCTACGCCATCGTGGAATCCGCCCTTTGTTAGATCGTCCCCGGTTCCCCCAAAGCCGCCCGCACCACGGGGGGCATCCTGCACGTTCGGCCGCGGCCCGGCACGGTGCCCTTCGCGTTCCGGTCCCCCTCGCGTTTTCGTGGCCGTGCACCGGTGTCCCCAGCCCCCTATGAATGGTTTTGTGGTTATCGACAAGCCGGTCGGCCTCACCTCCCATGATGTGGTCAACCGCGTGCGCAGGATTCTCGGCACCAGGAGGGTGGGGCATACCGGCACCCTGGACCCCTTTGCCACCGGCGTCCTGCCGGTAGCGGTCAACGAGGGGACCAAGGCCATACCGTTTTTGGACGAGGGGCGGAAGGTCTATGAGGCGCTCCTGCGTCTCGGGGTGAAGACCGATACCCTGGACATGACCGGCCGGGTGCTGCACGAGGCCGACGGGACGCAGGTGAGCCGCGACCGCCTGGAGGCCGTGGTGGCGGACTTTACCGGCGAGATCAGCCAGATGCCCCCCATGTTCTCGGCCATCAAACAGGACGGGCAACCGTTGTACAAGCTGGCGCGCAAGGGGCAGGAGGTGGAGCGCCAGGCGCGTCGGGTGCAGATCCATTCCCTGGAGATCGTCTCCGTGGCCCTGCCGCTGGTGGCCCTGCGGGTGGTCTGCTCCCGCGGCACCTACGTGCGTTCCCTGGCGGACGACATGGGGGCCGCCCTCGGCTGCGGCGCCGCGCTCCAGGAATTGCGCAGGACGGCCAGCGGGCCGTTTACCATCGCTTCCAGCATCACCCTGGACGAATTGCAGGAGGCGGCGCAGGCGGGCAGGGCCGAAGCGGTATGCCGCCCCCCCCATGCCGTCCTCGGCCACCTGCCGGATATCCCCTTGACCGATGCGGGCGTAGTCAAGGTCAGGCACGGCAGGGCGCCCGAACTGGACGAAACCGGGATTGCCGTTTGGCCGGCGTGTGCCGCGCCCCTGACGGTGCGCCTCTCCCGGGGGCAGGAACTCGTCGCGGTCGCGGAACTCTCCTCTTTGGATGGAGACGGGGTTCGCATTGCGCTGAAGCGGGTCTTCTGCTGAGTTACCGCTTTACAAATTTGCATGTATGTGCTATTTAAAAAAATCCATGATAAAGTTGCTATGCTGCTGCATACAAACAACAAACCGCAATGAAGGGAGGTGTTGACAGTGTTGGCATCCGAAAAAAAACAGGAAATCATCAACTCGTTCAAAACCCATGAAAGCGACACAGGTTCTCCGGAGGTGCAGATCGCCATTCTCACCGAGCGGATCACCTATCTGACCGAGCATTTCAAGATCCACAAAAAGGACCACCACAGCCGTCGCGGGCTTCTGAAGCTCGTCGGCCAGAGGAGGCGCCTTCTGGACTACCTCAAAGGCAAGGAGCTGGACAGGTACAAGAAGGTTATCGAACGACTCGGCATACGCAGGTAATGGAAGGCAGTATGCCCGCTCTTTTGCGGGTATATTGCCTGCTCCATTTTTGGTATGCTCGTTTCGCAAGAGGGCTTCACAGCCCTTTTATTTTTTGTTGGGGACGTGGGTAGAGTTGCCCTGAAGATCAAAGAACATCCGCCGATGGTACGCGGAGACGGTGAGAACGGCCTTGAATCGATCCAGCCGTGTTCCCGTGCCTTCCGCAGCGGATGATGACCTGTCGTTCAGGGATGCTGTAGCGACGGCCCCAACGCAACCAAACAGGAGAATGAAACTATGGAACAAAAAGTACAGGTTGAGTTCGGCGGCAGGACCGTAACCATTGCCACCGGCAAGATGGCCAAACAGGCCAGCGGCGCCGTGGTGGTAAGTTGTGGCGACACCATGGTGCTGGTGACCGCCGTGGCGACAAAGGAAGCCAAGGAAGGGCAGGATTTTTTCCCCCTTACCGTCAACTATATCGAAAAAGCCTATGCCGGCGGCAAGATCCCGGGCGGTTTTTTCAAGCGCGAAGCACGTCCGTCGGACGCTGAAACCCTTACCTGCCGGTTGATCGACCGTCCGATCCGCCCGCTCTTTCCCGAGAACTTCCTGAACGACACCCAGATCATGGCCACCGTGGTATCGGCCGACAAGGACAACGATCCCGGCATCCTGTCCATGCTGGGCGCCTCGGCCGCCCTGATGGTGTCCGACGTCCCGTTCCAGGGCCCCATCGCCGGCGCCAAGGTCGGCCGGGTGAACGGCAAACTGATCTGCAACCCCACCTCCGAAGAGCTTGAGCAGAGCGACCTGGAGATCGTGGTCGCAGCCAGCCGCGACGCGGTCATCATGGTGGAAGGCGAGGCCAAGTTCGTATCCGAGGCCGACATGCTGGAGGCCATCTTCTTTGCCAAAGAGGCGATGCTGCCGTTGATCGAGGCCCAGGAAGAGCTGCAGAAGAAAGCCGGCGTCGCCAAGCGCGTGATTGCGCCCCCGGTCGTGGACGAAGCGCTGCTGGCCCGGGTGCGCGAACTGGCCTATGATCGCATCTCCGAAGCGGTCAAGATCAAATCCAAGCAGGAACGCCACAACCAGATCGACCTGATCACCGCCGAAACCGTCGAGGCCCTCAAGGAAGAGTTCGAAGGCAAGACCAAGCAGATCAAGGCATTCCTGGGCGATTTCGAGTACGAGCGCGTCCGGACCGACATCCTGGATACCGGCATCCGCATCGACGGCCGCGACACGGTCACGATCCGCCCCATCACCACCGAGGCCGGATTGTTGCCCCGTACCCACGGTTCCGCCCTGTTCACCCGCGGCGAGACCCAGGCCCTGGTTTCCACCACCCTGGGCACCTCCATCGACGAACAGCGCATCGACTCCCTGTACGGCGAGTCCCGCAAGCGCTTCCTGCTCCACTACAACTTCCCGCCGTTCTCCGTGGGCGAAACCAGCTTCCGCCTGGCTCCGGGCCGTCGCGAGATCGGCCACGGCATGCTGGCCGAGCGCGCGCTGTCTGCCGTCATCCCCAAACACGAAGACTTCCCCTACACCATCCGCATCGTCTCCGAGATCCTGGAGAGCAACGGCTCCTCCTCCATGGCCTCGGTCTGCGGCGGCAGCATGTCGCTGATGGACGCCGGCGTGCCGGTTACGGCTCCGGTGGCGGGTATCGCCATGGGCCTGATCAAGGAGGGGGACAAGGTCGCCATCCTGTCCGACATCCTGGGCGACGAGGACCACCTGGGCGACATGGACTTCAAGGTGGCCGGTACGACCGAGGGGGTTACCGCCCTGCAGATGGACATCAAGATCGGCGGCGTCACCAAGGAAATCATGCAGCAGGCGCTGAAACAGGCCCGCGAAGGCCGGTTGCACATTCTGGGCAAGATGGCCGAGACCCTGTCGGCCGCACGCGGCGAGATGTCTCCCTTTGCCCCGCGCATCACCACCATCTGGATCAAGACCGACCGCATCCGCGACGTCATCGGCACCGGCGGCAAGAATATCCGCAACATCACCGAGACTACCGGCGTCACCGTGGATATCGAGGATACCGGCCGCATCAACATCGCCAGCACCAACAAGGAAGCCTGCGACCTGGCCATCCAGATGATCCGCGGCCTGACCGACGAGGCGGAAGAGGGCAAGCTCTACATGGGCACCGTCCGGAAGATCATGGACTTCGGCGCCTTTGTGGAGATCATGCCGGGCACCGACGGCCTGGTGCACATCTCCGAACTGGACACCAAGCGGGTCAAGACGGTTACCGAAGTGCTGAACGAGGGCGACAAGGTCCTGGTCAAGTGCATCGGCATCGACAAGAACGGCAAGATCAAGCTCTCCCGCAAGGAAGCGCTCGGCCTCAACCTCGACGGCACGCCGGATGGTTCGGCTCCGTCGACAGAGGAGCCGTCGGGCGAATAAACCGGCTGTCCGGTAGTTTGAACGACAAACAAAAGGCGAAGCCCGCATCAGGGGCTTCGCCTTTTGTTATGTCATGCCCTTAGGGGCTGCTCAACCCGCCTTCCTGAACAGCACCCGGGCCGTGGGCATATCCCCCTCCCTGAGCTCCACGCTGAACAGCACCTCACCCTCGAAGGCCCCAAATATCCTCTCAAGCTCACCATGGCGCAGGAAAAAGTCCGGGTTGTGGGTTGCCAGGAGCTGGGGCGATTCCAGGATGGTGTCGAACAGCAGGAGTCCCCCCGGCGCCAGGGCGTCGACCTCCTCGGGGATCAGGGGGCGCAGCAGGAAGTTGCAGTTGACGATCAGGTCATACTCTTCCCCGATGTGCCACCCTTCCAGGTCCTGTCGGCGGAAATCGATCTCCAGCCCCTCTGCCCGAGCCTGGCGCTCGCCCCTGGCGATGCCCACATCCGAGATGTCCAGTCCGGTCACCCGGAAACCGTGACGGGCCAGAAAGATGCTGTTGCGCCCCTCGCCGCAGGCCAGGTCCAGAGCCCGCCTGCCGGGGACCAGGCGTAGGATGCGCTCTATCTCCCGCTCCAGGAATGGGGAGGGGTGCCCCCCCTGATACGCATCCTCCATCCCGAAGCGCTGGTTCCACTTGATCCTGTCCGTTTCCACAGTCCCTCCGAATATTTGCATTTATGCAAAAGATCGTCACACGCTGTTTTGCACTTTTGCAAACAGGTCTGTGGCCATGCATACCACAACTAACCTATTGAAACAACGCTAGATCAAAAAGGATCATCTCGGTCGCCATTGGCGCCGCCCCGGGGCCGGGAGCCCTCGATGCCGACCTCTGTTTTTGCATTGCTGCAAAGCGTAGCCGGCATCCGCAGCCAGGTAATGGGCAAGGTGCTTGCAACTTGCCGTAATTGCTGGATAACACCTGCATGTATGATATTGGCACATCCTGTGCGTATACACTAGCGAACGCGGTACATGAGGACGCCAATGGGAAAAACGAACATCTGTCCATTTTACGGGAAAAACGATGATTACTGCGATGTGGGGTGCGGCTACATCTCGCCCCACGACGTGAACATGATCATCCGGTACTGCAGCGGCCGCCACACCGACTGCGCCAAGTACCTGGAACTGGCCGACAGATTTCCGCATGAATTGGTTCACCTGATCAAGTGCTGAGTCACCCCGCCATAACCATTCGATAAAAGGAGAACCGCCATGTTGTACCACCTGACGCTTCATCTGAACGGATTTCATCTTGCACTGTCCCTGACGGTCGCCATGCTGTTCATAGTCATTATCCTTGCAAAGGAGAAGAGAGATGAGCGAAAGAGAGCTTGAACTGTTGTCGAGGATCGAAGAGCTTGAGCGCCACACCTGGCGTAACAGCGCCATCCTGCGGGCGGTCGCCATGGTGTCCTTCACCACGATGATCGGCTTCGTGATCGCCTCCGGGGTCGTGGGCGGCGGGCACGGCAGCCACTGGTCCGGTCCGGCCTGGAACACCATGTGGCTCTACGGTCTGTTTGCGGCCAATGCGGTGTCGATGTTCTGGACAACCCACAAAGAATAACTCCGGAGGAATGCCGCCATGCCGATGAAAATCTCTCACGCAATCCTGCTCTTGGTGGTCTGCGTGGTCTGCGCCGCCTTCAATATGCAGCTCTTTTCCGGTTTGGACGAAATGATGGGGGACCAGTATTGGGTCATCGATTCCACCCAGGGCGACCACGGCTGGTACGCCATGGGACTTCTGCCCCACGTCAAGAAGGTGCCCAAGGATGTGGTCAAGGCGGCCAACACCGACCCCGCCACCAAGGAAAAATACATCATCTACGCCCAGAGCGGCGACTTTGCCGGCACGTCGGTCTACGGCATCTGTTTCGGCATCCCGCTCATCATGTACCTGATCTGGTTCGCCTTTATCATCGGCTTCCCGGACCGGGTCGATCCCTACCTCCTGCCACGCAGAATCTTCACCATCGCGGTGATCATCGGCTGCTCGGTGATCGCCAACCTGTTCCTGATGCGCATCGCCGCCGACTTCGCCCGCGACCCCATGTCCCGCATCGCCAACGTGGCCGGCAACCACGCTTCGCTGCTGTTCCACAACGCCGGTATCTGGTTCGCCATCCTCTTCTCGGCTCTGGGCACCCACGGCCACTCCTCCAACGAGGTGCAGGCCCCGGACAGCCGCAACTGGCAGACCCAGGCCAACGAGAAGTTCAACTGGATGTTCACCATGCTGGGGATCGTGACGGTCCTGGAGGTCGCCCTGGTGAAGAACAAGCTGGCCCTGCCCGATGCCGCGGTGGATTACTCGGTCTGGATCATCTGGGTGGTGATTTTCATGCGCATGTACGGCTTCTCTCCCAAGTACTGGGTCAAGCGCCCCACCGGCATCGCCATCATGGCGGTGGGCACCCTGCTGACCCTGCCGCTTTTTTACCTGCTGGAGCGGGCGACCGGAACCCTGGGAGCCGGTTTTGCCTCGCCGATCCTGGCCAAGGCCCTTGGTGCCGAGAACCAGAATGTGGGGCTGTCGCTGATGATCTCCATCTACTTGGTATTCTGGATGGAGTTTGCCGCCGCCATCCGCAGGAACGGCCCGGTCAAGAAGACCGTTGCCCAAAAAGCGTAGGCGCCATGGTTCCTGGCCGAGTTGAAGCCCGCAACCCTTGAGCAGGCATTATTGTCACATTTGCAAAACCCAATTTGCATTTTTGCGAAACGTCCGCCATAGCGACACATACAGCCCGAACTTGCAGGATTATGGTCGTTTGTATCGTCCCATTGAGTAAAACGGGAAAATTATTTTGCAATACTGCAAAACAAACAGGAGAGGGGGGATTGACATAACAAGGAGTAACACTTCGAAAACACGTATTATTTTTGTGATTACGGTATTATATAACGTTGGTATGTTTATTGCTGGTAAGTGGCAAAGAGCAAAATAAATATAACAAAGAAATGAGGAGGAAGAAATGAGCGACGTAAAACTGGGAAATCCTGCGGTTGTTGGCCTCGCTGGCTTTGGAATGACAACAATGGTGCTGCAATGCCATAACCTGGGATGGTGCGGTATCGCCCCTGTCCTCTGGCTCGGACTCTGCTTCGGCGGCTCCGCTCAGCTCATCGCCGGCCTGATGGAATTTAAAACCGGCAACAACTTCGGTTTTTGCGCCTTTACCGGTTATGGCGCTTTCTGGATTTCCCTGTGTCTGATGCTGATATTCGGAAAGAACCCGGACCTGGTCAAAGCCTATCCGACCCTCGCCTTCTCCGCAAACGATCTCGGCTTCTTCCTGGTAGCCTGGACCGTCTTCACCTTAATCCTCTTCATCGCCTCAATGAAGCACAACGCGACGCTGGCCTTCATCTTCCTCACCCTGCTCCTTGGCTTTATCGGTCTTGACCTGAAAGAACTTGCCGGCAGCGCCCTTGCCGGGACCTTCGCCGCTTACGACCTGCTTATCTGCGCCTTTTCCGCGCTGTACCTTATGGCGGTTGCCGTGTATGGCGAATCCGGCATTAAGCTTCCTGTCGGCGAGGCTTGGATCAAGGACAAGGCGCAAGCTGAGGAAAGCCTCGCTGCCAGTAAGGTTACCGCATAAGCATCTCCTTCCGGCTGCATCCCTCGAAACGGGATTGCAGAACCGGGAACCGTCCATATATGTGAAATATCAGAAGGGCCATGGCAACCGGCATGGCCCTTCTGATTTGTGCGCTTTCGGAGCGGGCGAATACTCTCGGGGACGGCGCTCGATGGCCGGTTTTTGAGAAGTGGAATAATGGCTGTCGCGGCGCTGGCGGCTCGTGCGCGGCCGGATCGCGGCGATGATGAATCGCCGGGAATGACGCAGAGTGTGGAGGCGGGTCGGCTACCACAGGTAAATGGATTTGTTGTCGAAGTAGCGCCGGTTGAGATACAGGAACACGTTCAGCATCAGGAACAGAACGAACACGCTGAAAGCATTGAGGCGGTAGTGGTGGTCGGGGACGATGGCCCCCGAAGTTGTGACGATCTGCTGGACGGGAAGCAGAAAGAGGTTGGCGATCCCATTAAAGCTGTTGATAAAATTGTAGGCGATGAGCAGCCAGAGGGTGAGCCGTTGCCGTTTCAGGATTCCGGCAATGAGGTATAAAGAGATGATACTGTCGGCAAAGGTTAAGGATTCGCTGGCATCCCCCGAGTACAGTTTCCCCATAAAGGGAAACGGTTCACCGAGGTGGGAAAGAGTCAAGAGCATGGAAAAGAGATAGACGCCGACCAGGGGGGCCAGCACAAAGTGTCTCCACCTCTCATCCGACACTACCACAGCCTTGTGATCGGTCTCTTTCAAGGTGCTCTCCTTTATCTGTCCGTTGATGCGGGGAATGCACCTACAGAGGCCATTACCGGCACGCCCGGTCTGCTCGACAGCCGATACGCTCTCTTCTACGGCATTCTCAAAAACAAATCAACGGAAAACTTACAGAATACCGGGCCTCGCGCAAGATGCGTTCACCATTTGCCTTCAATGGTAGGATAGTTTGGGAAATGTCAAAGTGGTGAGTTTGTGAGGGGAGGGCAGGGGGGGCGGGCGGTCATGTGGCCTCACCCTCACATCCTGACATACCGGGGCACCTTGGCCTCCAGTATCCTGATGAGTTCCGGGTCCATATACGCGTAGTTATCCGGGATATCCAGGACAACCAGCCTCGTCGTTTTGAATGCGGCTTTGAACCTGCGCGCTAGTTTGTCCCGGTGGATTCTTTCCATGCAGAAAACCACATCGGCCCATTCGATCACATCAGCGGATATGGGGGTTACGGCGTCATTGTTCGTGCCTGCCGAAAGCGCCTCGACGCCTGGGTAGGCCGAGAAGACGGTTTCGGCGGTGGGGCTGCGGAGTTTGTTCTGGCTGCATACAAAAAGAAGATTCAAGGTGGGCTCGCTTGGTTTATGGGAGTGGTATTTTTTGTCATTTGTACCAAATCCGTGATAGGTGAATTCATATCACAAGTACACCACATGAAGCATCAACAGTGCCATCTCATCTACCCCTTCCCAATCAGCCTCTTCCACCCGCTCCCGGCCAACTCCACCAACCCGTTGATGGTGCGGGTGTAGAACTTGCGCACCGGCATGCGGTTCACCAGGACCCGGTCGTCCTGCCGCTCCACGGAGATCGGGGCGCCCCGCTCGATGCCGGCCACCTGCTCGTAATGCTCCCCGTCGATGCCGAAGAGGAAACGGTACTTGACCCCCTCCAGTTTGCAGGCGACGATCAGGATCACCACCTCCGGCCGGCCGGTCCTGTAGTCGAAACGGGCGGTGGAGGTGACGAAGGAGCCTTCCACCAACGGCGTTGCCGCCAGGAGGGTATCCAGGGTCGCATTCTTGGGTTTGAGTTTCCCCAGGGAGGGGAGGCCCCACGGCTTGTACGGCTCGTGGCGGCGGGCATGGTACTGGTCGCTCCGCTCCAGAAGCGTCACCACGTTGTTGTTGATCGGGCCGCCGATGGAGTGGGACAGACCGGCGCTGAACCCCTGCTCTTGGATCAGGCGGTGGTTCTCCACGATCTGGATCATGCCGGTGGCCCCCAAGGGGTGGCCGCGTCCCTTCAGGCCGCCGGTCAGGTTGGTGGGGAAGGCCCCGGTGGGGCCGGTGAGGTCGTCGTCCAGCAGGGCGTCCATGAGGCGGTTGCGGCTGACGATCCCCAGGTCCACCAGGTTGATGGGGCCGAAGCCGTTGAAGGGGTCGTGCATGTTCACGTGCAGTTTCCCCTCCAGGGTGCGGATGTCCTTGATCCCGGCCATGCCGTAGGCGTACCCGGCGGCGATGACCGTGGCCGGGAAGGAGTGGAAGTAGTTGCGGTCGGCGATGGTGGGGATGTCGGTGGCGCTCCCCACGCCGCTTACCAGCACGTCCTGGGGTTTGGCGGTGAGGATGACCGCCGCCATGCCGTCGGACATGGGGCAGTAGTCGTGGTAGCGCAGGGGATACCAGTAGCGGTAGTTCTTGCCGCTGGCGATCTGGCGGTAGTACTCCTCCACCTCGATGGTGGCCCGCAGGTGGGCATCCGGGTTCTGGGCGGCAAAGCGTTGGCTCCGCTGGGTCAAGAGGGCCGCGTAGGCGGTCCACTCCTCGTCGGTCAAGTCCAGCCGCTCCTTGAGGGCCCGGGCCACCAGGGCGCCGCAGGCGGGCATGGTCAGGCCGAATTCCGATTCCTCCCGGTCGATCACCCCGGCGATGATCCGGGTCGATTCCGTGGTGGAGGCGTCGCTCATCTTCTGGATGCCGATGGCCAGCACGTGGTCGAAGCGCCCCGACGCCACCTCCAGGTAGGCGCTCTCGAAGGCCGAGGCCCCGGAGGACGAGGCCGTGTCCACCAGCACGGAGCGGGCCCCGGAGATGCCCAGAATCCCGGCGATCTTTGCCGCCGTGTTGTCCACGCCGGAAAACGCGGAAGGGTTCTGGCTCCCCACCACCACCGCCTCGATGTCGCGCCGCCGCACCGGGCTGCCGCCGAACACCGCTTCGCAGCGTTCGGCCATCTCCAGGAAGGAGAGGTTCTCCTTGTCCTTGCCGTTGTAACGCCCCACCGGGGCCATCCAGGAGGCGGCCACGTAGACCGGGCGAGGACGGAATTGGGTGCTCATGGTTTTTCTCCTTGTCGATACGCGAAGAGGCGTCCGGCCAGCCGGACGCCTCTTCGCGAGACCATGGGTCAAGCCGGGACAGGGGATTGCTAGCGCAACGCCTTGATGACCGCCGAGAAGTCTTCCTCACCCCAGCCGGCGTCCACCGCTTTTTCGTAGACCTTGCTGGCCGCTTCCGCCGTGGGCAGGTTCAGGCCCATGAGGCGGGCCGCATTCAGGACCATGTGGAGCTGTTCGTGGACGTATTTGAGCGCCAGGCTGCGCGTAAAATCGCCCCGGGCCATGGCCCGCCCCTTGAGGTGGAACAGGGGGGAGGCCACGCCGCGGGTATCCAGCACCTCCAGGATCTTATCGGCGGTGAAGCCCATCTTGTCGCCCAACACCAAGCCTTCCGCCAAGACCTGCACCAGTTCGGCCTGCACCATGTTGACGATGAACTTCATCTTGGTGGCGTCGCCCACCTCGCCCACATGGATGATGTTGAGGCCGAAGCAGGAAAAGGGTTCGCGGCATCTCCCCACCAGGGAGGGGTCGCCGCCGGTCACGATGGTCAGAAGCCCGTTGGCCGCATGCTCCTTGCTCCCCCACACCGGGGCGTCCAGGTACAGGACCCGTTTCTTGGCGCACTCGTCGGCCATCTTCATGGTGGTGTCCAGGGAGTGGGAACCCATGTCAGCCAGGATCGTGCCCCCCCCGATGCCGGCCAGGATGCCGTCCTCACCGAAGAAGAGATGCCCCAACTCCTCGCCCTCCGGGACGATGGCGATAACCAGGTCGCGGTCCCGGGCGGCTTCGGCGGCCGACGTTGCGGCCAGGGCGCCCAGTTCCACCAGCCCGCTCACGGCGGCGGGGTTCAAATCGAAAACCGTCAGCTCATAACTCCCCTTGGACAGGTTGGCGGCCATGTGCCGGCCAACGGTGCCAAGCCCGATGAATCCGATTTTTCTCAACATTCTTGCGCCTCCAGAGATAGCGTTATTATAGAGATGATGGGGGATTTTACCTAATAATCATAGCGCTGGCAACCAACAAATCATTATTCAAACGGTATTTTAAAGCAATGTGACGCGCAAACGGCGTAATCGGCGTCAGCGGGATTGGGCAACGCCGACGCGCGAGCAGAGATCGCTCAGGCGGCAGATGGAGCAGCGCGGCGATACGGGGTGGCAGAGGTTCTGGCCGAAGGCCACCAGCAAGTCGTTGATTTCGATCCAGTATTCCGGCGGGAGCAGGGCGCGCAGCGCCATTTCGGTGGCGTCGGGGTTCTTGGTCGCCACGTATCCCCAGCGGTTGCAGATGCGGTGGACATGGGTGTCGACACAGATGCCCGGCTTGCCGAACCCCAGGGTGAGCACCAGATTGGCGGTCTTGCGCCCCACGCCCCGAAAGGCGAGCAGCGCGTCCAGATCGTCCGGCACCCTGCCGCCGTACTCCGCCACCAGGCGGCGGGAGATCTCCAGGATCTGCTCGGCCTTGGTGCGGTAGAACCCGGCCGGGTAGATCAGGCGGGCGATCTCCTCTACCGGAAGCCCCTCCATCGCCTCGGGGGTCGGAGCGCGGTCGAAGAGCCGGGCGGAGGCCCGGGTCGTCACCTCGTCCTTGGTGCGCAGGGAGATGATGCAGGAGACCAGCACCTTGAAGGGGCTGCGGCTGGCTTCGGCAACCACGGTGACCGAAGGGGTGCGCCAGGCGCGGGCCTCTTCGCGCAGAATGCCTATGGCGCGGTGTATATCGTCCGGTTTCATGGCAAAATAGTACCCGAAGGCGGCAGGCCATGCAATAGCGCTTTTACTTTTCTGCGGGACCGGGCTACTATACCGGTATGACAACGGAACAAACCGCCTACATAGATCTGCACGTCCATTCCTGTTTCTCGGACGGCGCCTTTACCCCCTCCCAGTTGGTGGAGCGGGCGGCAACGGAGGGATTGCGCGCCATCGCCATTGCCGACCACGACTCGGTGGCCGGCGTGCCGGAGGGGATCGCCGCCGGGGCGGAACGGGGCCTGGAGGTGATTCCCGCCATCGAGCTTTCGGTGCAGTTCAAGACCTACAAGGATGTGCACCTGCTGGGATACGGCATGGATTGGGGCGACCATGGGTTTCTGGAGCAATTGAGCCGTCTGCGCGAACGGCGGGAGTTGCGGAGCCACGACATACTGGCGGCGGTGAACGAACGTCTGGCGGGGGAGGGGCGGGCGGTCATCGGGTTTGAGGAGGTGGCGATACATGCGCGGGGTGCCATCGGCAGGCCCCACATCGCCCGGGCCATGATCGGGCGGGGCTATGCTGATTCGGTCGAGGAGGCTTTCCGCCGTTATCTGGTCCCCTGCAACGTTCCCAAGCGCTACTGGCCCATGGACGACGCCATTGCCACCATCAGGCGGCTGGGTGGGGCAGCGGTCCTGGCCCACCCGACCAGCGTCAGCATCCTGAGTCCCGAGTTGCGCAGCATCATCACGGAATTGGCGGAGCTGGGGCTGGACGGCATCGAGGTGTTCAACAATATGGCGCAGCCGGAGGAGATGGCGGTGCTGCAACGGATTGCCGGGGACCGGGGGCTGCTGATGACCGGCGGCTCGGATTTTCACGGCATCGAAGAGGGACAGGAGCTGGGAAGGGGGAGAAACGGCATCCGTTTCGAGGATACCCTGCTCACCCCCCTGAAGACGCTCATTGAACGGCGCAGGCGCCAAGCCGATACCTGACCGTCCCCGGCCCCTCCTTGATAAGGAAGGGCCGGGAGTGGTCGATAGTAATGTCAGCTTGATTGCAAACCTGGAATGATCAGCTTCGGTCCTTGTATGCCTTGTAATTGACCATATTTTGTAACAAATTAAAAATAATCATAAAAATATAATTTATATTGAATTAGGTAGGACATAGGTAGGGCATGGCTGGATTTCGGCAATAAAAAAACCGGGGGCATCATTCGACACCCCCGGCTCTGATGATAACGTGTTGTGGACAGTCACAGCACAAATAAATTTCTGAATCTCGGTTGAAGTGAACGCTGGTACATCACCCGGCCCCGCCTGTCCAGTCTTGCAAAAGCCTCTTCGATCCTATCCGCTTCAACCTCGTTGCCTGTCCTCCAAGCCTGTGTCCTTGCTGCAACAAGCTCCATCCGCGTCATAGTGCTGTAGTTCATGGGGTAACCTCCTGAGATTGTATTTTAGCAATGGCCTTACCATTCCATAAAGACGTGTTATTGTCAAATAAGCCATCAATATCAATATGTTAAACATCTTTGATGCGCGAATAAAACACCCAAGATGATACCCCCCATGGGGTGTAGGGGGATGCCGGAAACGACCCCCACCCTTTTTATGGTAAAGGGTCCCATCCGGTATAATGGATGCTCTCTCTTTCCCGATGCCGAAACCCGCCAAGACGACGAGGGCCGCTACTGGCACCTGAAGCCGTCCCTGCCGCCATTACCGGAACTGCCCGGCGTTCACACTCGATGAAGTAGTCCCGGACTTCAAAGCCCTTGTCGGGCCTGGACATCTTGGCAATGTGCTTGGCCGAATCAGTGGTGAGATAGTATTCCTTGAGGTGCTTCATCCCGCCGGGGAGCTGCTCCCCTTTTTCGGTGAGCAGGTAGTTTCGGTTTTCCACAAGTCTTGCCCTGAAATCAGGCCCTTGATCCAGTTACTGAAGCCCCTAGAGATGCCAAAAAATCCATGGAGGCCCCTGACGTTGACGGTTTGGTGGCATTTCCTGGTGTTCCTGCCTGTCACTAGGGACGTGGTGCCCGATTTGTATTTCACGGTAAATTGCGGTAGTATCAGGGCCTTAACATCACCCACTGTCACCCGGCATGCCATCAAGGGGGCCTCATGCGATTTCTCTCACGGACCAAAAACAGAATGAACTCCTACCGCCAAAGCCAGTACGACAGCAGGGAGTTTATCATCTCCATGACCGACCGCGATTATGATGAGTTGCAACTATGTGATGCCGCGCTCAAGGTCTGGCTGCCGGAAAACATTATGAGGGTACTGTATGAAATCACCGTGCTGTTGGACATACCCATTTCAGACTTCATCAGGCAGTTGTTTTTCACTCACCTGTACGGCAGGTATGACCTGCTTGGTTACATCGAAAGAAGCAAACTCAAGTTTACCGACCCGGACCAGCCGTCACCGTGTGCCAAGACCATACCCACAGAAGTCGGTTTACCCTCCCCCAGAATCCCCCTGTCCTCCGACAGCAACAAAGTCATTGCCCTGAAGGTCTGCCTGCCTTCAGCAATGAAGCAGGGGCTTATCGACCTCGCAGACAAAAAGTATCAACCCGTTTCTGAATACGCCCGGCAACTAATAATTACCCACCTGCTAGGGCATCAAGCGCCATCCCCCGTCCACCTGGAGAATGCCGAAGAGGCTTAGGGTATCCCGCCAGCAGGTCCGTCTTGCTCCCTGAGTTAGGGGATCAATCAATTAATTTTCTAATGAGCGGGGATGTTCCACACGGCATTTTTCCACATGCTATCGTGTAGGCATGGCAAGCGCACTTTTGCGATTTAAGCCAAATTCACGGTTTATGGAGGTGCAACATGGAAAAATTCTTTTTGGTGGTTCTGGTCTCGTTGATGTTGGCAGCTTGCGGCGGTGGCAGTGGCGGCAGTTCAACCCCGGCAGTCCCGCCCAGCGTTGATGTAACCGGCACCTGGAAGGGCAGCTCAACGGAGAGCGCCTTCGGATCAAGTATTGCCACGTTTAACGCGGTACAGTCAGGTGCTGCCGTCACCGGCACCTATTCCAACATCTACGGCACCGGCTCTGTATCGGCAACAGTCAGTGGCGACACCATGTTATTCTCGATCAGCCCCACGGGATGCACAGGAACGCTTTCAGGAACAGGAACAGTGACAACGGATACCACGACCGGCCAGACAAAGATGGCCACGTCCTTCAGTGGTACTTACGTTTGCAATGGGACCACCTTCAATGACAGCGGCACGGGCAACCTTATTAAACAGTGAGAACGGAAAGGAGGGGAACACAATGCCAGCCAAGAACATGGGCAGGGACGACCAGCACTTTCAGAGGCTGATGGGGAGGGGCGGTTTAGTGACATCCGTGATCGGGCCAGGGAAGCCCGGTTCGCCCTCGGTGGCTCCGGCGCTGGACGAGAAGATGAGGACCAAGCGAAGCTCTCTCTCTCCAGCCCCGCAGTCAGAGATCGATCAGATATTCAAGGAAGCCAGGGAGCAGATGAGCGAGGAATATGAGCCGGAAGCGAAGGGCGACAAGCCCTAGCCCTTCATAAGCTCAAACAGCATCATTGCAACCGAAAGGGTGGAGTCAACATCCCCGGAGAAGTTCACACAGTACGTTATCAGCGATTCTCTGTTGTATGCCTTGTGAACACAGTACAGGGCATACCGTAGCGTATCTAACACCATGACATTGTTCGGGTACTTTTCAATGAACTGTTCCGGCGTCAACTCAATGAAGTCAAGCCCGGCAAAAGCATCAAGCCTGCTCTCGGCGGCA